>CAYTXK010000011.1:0-15336 GCA_964441645.1 uncultured Acidobacteriota bacterium | reverse complement strand
TGTCTCCGGCGTTCACCCCTACCTCCGGAACTGCTGCAAGAAGCGTACGTCGTTCTGGAAAAAAAGCTGGAGGTCGTCAATGCCATACTTGACCATGGCAAAACGCTCCACCCCCATCCCGAAGGCGAACCCCGAAAGTTCTCCGGGGTCGTAGCCGACAAAGCCGTAGACGGCCGGGTCCACCATCCCGGCGCCGAAGAGCTCGATCCAGCCGGAGTGTTTGCAGGTGGGGCAGCCTGAGCCCTCGCACACCCCGCAGGAGGCGGCGAGATCGGCCGAGGGTTCGGTGAAAGGGAAGTAGCTGGCGCTGAAGCGAGTCTTGGTCTGGGGGCCGAAGTACTCCCGCAGGAAGTATTCCATCGTGCCCTTGAATTCGCAGAAGGTGATGTCGCGGTCAACCGCCAGGCCCTCGACTTGATGGAACATGAAGGAATGAGTGGCGTCGGGGTTGTCGCGCCGGTAGACCTTGCCGGGAACGATGACCCGCACCGGCGGCTTCTGCTTTTCCATGGTGCGAATCTGCACCGGCGAGGTGTGGGTGCGTAGCAGCGGGCGCTCGGTGCTGGTGTGCGAGCCGCGCACCTCGGCCGGCAGCGCGGCGTAGGGCACGTCCACGTAGAAAGTGTCCATGGTGTCGCGGGCCGGGTGGTCGGCGGGGATGTTGAGAGCTTCGAAGTTGTAGTAGTCGGTCTCCACCTCGGGGCCTTCCACCACCGAAAAGCCGATGCGGGAAAAAATGGCGGTGATTTCTTCGATGGTCTGGGTGATGAGGTGTCGGGCGCCGCGGCGAACAGTGAGGCCGGGCAGGGTAAGGTCGAGCGCTTCCGCCCTCGTCGGTTGGCTGGCCAGACTGGCCTGGCGCTCTGTCAGCGCGTTTTCCGCCTCGGCGCGCAGGTGGTTCAGCTGCTTGCCGACCTCGGGTTTGAGCTCGGGCCCGGCCGCTTGCAGCCAGTGGTTCTTGATTTGTGTCAGGACGCCCTGCTTGCGGCCGACCCAGCGGTCGCGCAGCGCCTTCCAGGCCTCGAGGCTGGCGGTTTGGGCGAGTTCGCGGGCAAAGGTCTCGCGCAGGGCGATGAAGAGCGGACCGAGGTCAGCGGGGGTGCGGACGCCGAGCTCGTCGAGCCTGCGGCTGGTTTTTTCGATGACATTGTTCATGCGCCGAGCCAGTTTACACGAGAGGGAAAGAGGCGCAAAGACGCCCGGCCGCCAAACCGGGCCGGGCGCGCGGAACTAAGCGGAAGCGGAGGCGGATTTGGCCGTCTCGGCGAGCGCAGCAAACCCTTGCGGGTCGTGCACGGCAATGTCGGCCAGGGTTCTGCGGTCGAGCTCGATGCCGGCTTTGCGCAGGCCGCTGATGAGGCGGCTGTAGTTCAACTCGTGCTCGTGGGCAGCGGCGTTGAGCCGCGTAATCCACAGGCTGCGAAACTCGCGCTTGCGGGTGCGCCGGTGGCGGAAGGCGAACTCCAGGCCGCGGCGCACCGCCAGGCGCGCCTGCCGGTGCAGCTTCGATTTGGTCAGGAAGTATCCCCTCGCCTGCTTCAGAATTCCCTTGCGGCGACGGGCGCGCTTGAAACCGCGTTTCACTCGAGGCATACGGGCTTTTCGTCCTTTCTAGAACTTTTGACGACCGGGGCGCAGCCTTCAGTACGGCAGCAGGCGCCGGAGGCGGCCCAGGTCGGACGCGCTTACCAGCGCGCGCCGGCGCAGGGCGCGCTTGCGCTTGCGGCGCTTGTGCGTCAACTGGTGGCGCAGAAAAGAGTGCGAGCGCAGGAACTTTCCGCTGGCCGTCCGCTTGAACCGCTTGGCGGCCCCGCGATGGCTTTTGATCTTAGGCATGGGCTGAGTCCGGCGGTGCTCCTTCCTTGGCCGGGCGGCGGCCGGCGTGCGGCTTGGGCGCCAGGATGGCGACCAGCATCCGGCCTTCCATCATGGGCTGAATCTCGACCGTGCCCACGTGGGCCACCTCGTTGATCAGTCGGTTGAGTTTCTGCCGGCCGAGGCTGGCATGTTCGATCTCGCGTCCGCGAAACATCAACACCAGCCTGACCTTGTCGCCCTCTTCCAGAAAGCGCACCACGTGGTTTTTCTTGAACTCGAAGTCGTGCGCATCGGTGCGGGTGCGGAGCTTGACCTCTTTGAGCCGCGTGCCCTTCTGGTGTTTGCGCTGCTCGTGCATCTTTTTGTTGAGCTCATAGAGGTACTTCCCGAAATCCATGATCTTGCAGACGGGCGGCTGCGCCGTGGGAGAGATTTCCACCAGATCGAGCCCGCGCTCGCGCGCCAGTTTCAGCGCGTCGCGCGGGGCCAGGACGCCCACCTGCTGGCCTTCTTCGTCGATGAGGCGGACTTCCGGAACCCGAATCCGCTCGTTGACACGCAAGGAACGGTTGGAGACGCTCGTAAGGCTACCTCCTAAGAAAATTTCACCCGCGCACGGGAAGCCGCAGTGTCACCAGACTGGGTTACGGCTTCATCGGCTCGGGTGTCAATGGCATTTCGCCGGGCAGCGCCCACTCCCCTTGCGCTGTCCCCGCGGAAGACCGGGCGAGTATAGCACAGAATGGTTGTTCGCCAAGCCCCCAGCGGCCCTCATACTTCGGTGGAGCGGGTTTCGACCAAGCGTTTGAGGTCTTGCTCGAAATCGGGCAGTGGCTGCGGGCCGAGGTCGCCGCGGCTGCGCGAGCGCACGCTGACCGTGCCCGCCGCCTCTTCTTTTTTGCCGCACACCAGCATGAAGGGAATCTTCTGGAGCTGCGCGTCGCGGATCTTGGCCTGGAGTTTTTCGTTGCGGGTGTCGAGCTCCACGCGAAAACCGGCGGCGCGCAGGCGGTCGGCGACTGTTTTGGCGTAGTCGGCGACTTTTTCGCTGATGGGCAGGACGATGGCCTGCACGGGCGCCAGCCAGACGGGGAAGGCGCCGGCGTAATGCTCAATCAGGATGCCGAAGAAGCGCTCCACCGAGCCAAACAGGGCGCGGTGGACCATCACCGGCTGGTGCGAAGCGCCGTCGGGGCCGACGTAGGAAAGGCCGAAGCGTGCCGGCAGGTTGAAATCAAACTGCACCGTGGTGAGCTGCCAGAGGCGGCCGATGGCGTCGATGAGTTTGATGTCGATCTTGGGGCCGTAGAAAACGGCCTCGCCGGGGATGTACTTGAAGGGGATGCCCAGGCGTTTGAGGGTGTTCTGGAGAGCGCCTTCAGCGCGCTCCCAGTCTTCGACTTTGCCGGCGTACTTGTCCATGTGGGCGGGGTCGCGGGCCGAGAGGTCGACTTCGTAGCGGTCGAAGCCAAAAGTTTTCAGCAGCGCCAGCGCAAAATCCACGCAGGCGGCGATTTCGTCTTCAATCTGCTCCGGGGTGCAGAAGATGTGGGCGTCGTCCTGGGTGAAGCCGCGCACGCGCAGCAGCCCGTGCAGCACGCCGCCGCGCTCGTAGCGGTAGACGGTGCCGAGCTCGGCCAGGCGCAGGGGCAGGTCGCGGTAGCTGCGCAGCCCCGTTTTGTAAATCAAGATGTGGCCCGGGCAGTTCATGGGCTTGAGCTGGTAGGAGACGTGCTCGCCTTCCATGGCCGGAAACATGTTGTCGCGGTAGTAGTCGAGGTGGCCGCTGGTGCGCCAGAGGTCGAGCCGCAGGGCGTGCGGGGTGTAAACCATCTCGTAGCCACGCCGCTGCAACTCGCCGCGCAGCCAGTCTTCCATCAGGGTGCGGACGCGCCCGCCCTTGGGGTGCCAGAAGATGAGCCCGGCACCGGCTTCCTCCTGGATGCTGAAGAGCTCGAGTTCGGGCCCGAGCTTGCGGTGGTCGCGGCGGCGGGCTTCCTCGAGCTGGTGGAGAAAGTCGTCGAGCTCGGCCTGCGAGGCGAAGCTGGTGCCGTAGATGCGTTGCAGTTGCGGGTTGCCCTCGATCCCTTTCCAGTAGGCGCCGCTGACGTTGAGCAGCTTGAAGGCCTTGATGCGGCCGGTGGAAGGGATGTGCGGCCCGCGGCAGAAATCAATGAACTTGCCGGTGACGTAGAAACTGACCTGGTCGCCTTCAGCTTTTTCTTCAACCAGCTCGCACTTGAAGGCCTGCTGCTGCTCGCGGTAAAGGCGCATCGCTTCGGCGCGCGGCAGCCAGCGGCGCTGGTTGGGGACGTCGGCGTCGCGCAGCTCCGCCATTTTCTTTTCAATTTTTTCCAGGTCGTCCGGCGTGAAGGGCTGCGGGCGCAGGAACTCGTAGAAGAAGCCCTGCTCGGTGGGCGGGCCGATGCCCAGCTTGACCTCGGGGAAAAGCTCCAGCACCGCCGCCGCCAGCAGGTGCGCCGAGCTGTGCCGGAAGACAAACAGTCCGTCGGGGTCGTCCGGAGTAAGAAACTCGAGTTTGGTGTCATTGTCGAGCGGCTCGGTGAGGTCAATCAGGTTGCCGTTCGAGCGTGCCACCACCGCCTGCTCGCTCAGGCGCGAGTTGAGTTTTTTCAACACTTCGAGCGGCGTGGTGCCCTTCGGCGCCTGCTCGACCTGCCCTTCGGGCAGCGTGATCTTGATGGTTCCCATCCTGGTTCACTCGACCGCGCAGCGAGAATTCATAAACCTAGCAGAGCGTTGCCGGAGGGCGCAAGGCCTGCCCTTAGTGTCTGAAGTGGCGCACGCCGGTGACCCTTCGACTTCGCTCAGGGTGACAGGCATCCGATTAGCTAATGCCTAAAATGCCGGATGCCTGTCAAGAGCATGGCGAGGCCGAGGCGGTCGGCCGCGGCGATGACTTCCGCATCGCGCACTGAGCCGCCGGGCTGAATGATGGCGGTCACGCCGACCTTGGCGGCTTCTTCGATGCCGTCGGGGAAGGGGAAGAAGGCATCCGAAGCCAGCACCGAACCTGCCAGCGGCAAAACAGCTTTCTGAGCCCCGAGCTTGACGGAATCCACGCGACTCATCTGCCCGGCGCCGATACCGACCGTTTGCCCGTCGCGGGCGTAGACGATGGCGTTCGACTTTACGTGCTTCGCCACCAACCAGGCGAAGAGCAGCGATTCCATTTCCGCCGCCGTGGGCGCGCGCTGGGTGGCGGTGCGCAACTGTGCCGGGTCAAACTTACTCACGTCCCTCTCCTGGACCAGCAGCCCGCCCGCAATCGAGCGCACCCGCCACGTCCCTGTCATCCCGAGCGAGCCCGAAGGGCGAGTCGAGGGATCTGCTTTTTGTATTTCGAGTAGACGCACATTTTTCTTCTTGGCCAGAATTTCGAATGCCGCTGGCTCGTAGCCGGGCGCGGCGATGGCTTCGACGAAATGCTTGCTCATCGCCTCGGCCGTCGCCGCGGCGAGCGGCCGGTTGAAGGCGAGGACAGACCCAAAGGCGGAGAGCGGGTCGCAGGCGTAGGCTTTCTCGTAAGCTTCCGTTTGCGTGCCAGCGAGCGCGACTCCGCAGGGGTTGGTGTGCTTGGTGATAACGGCTGCGGTCTCTTCGAATTCACTCGCCAGCTCCCAGGCGGCGTCGAGGTCGAGCAGGTTGTTAAAGGAAAGCTCTTTGCCCTGGAGCTGGCGGGCCCCTGCCATGCCTGCCTCAGCGAGCTGATACAACGCGGCTCGCTGATGGGGATTCTCGCCGTAACGCAGGTCGGTGGCTTTGCTGGCCACCAGCGCGAGGCGGGAGGGGAAGCCTGCGAGGGGCCGGCGCACGAGCTTGTCGTCTTCGAGTTGAAGCTCCTCGAGCGTGCCGGCGATGGTGGCGTCGTAGGCGGCCGTGGCCGCGAAAGCCTTCCGCGCCAGCGTCAGGCGTGTGGCGAACGAAAGGCTGCCGTGGGCGCGCAACTCTTCGATCACGCTGGCGTAATCGTCGGGCGACACCACGACGCCGACCGCGGAACAATTCTTGGCGGCGGCGCGAATCATGGTCGGCCCGCCGACATCGATTTCTTCGATGAGCTCTTCCGGGGTGGCCTCGGCGCACGCGGCGGTCTGCGCAAAGGGATAGAGATTAACGACGACGAGGTCAATCAGCGCCAGCCCGTGCCGCTGCAACTCTTCTTGGTGTTTGGGATCGTCGCGGCGAGCGAGCAGGCCGGCGTGGATGGCGGGATGCAAGGTCTTCACCCGCCCGCCGAGCATCTCGGGAAAACCGGTAAGCTCGCTCACCTCGCGCAGGGGAATCTGGTTTTCGCGCAGCAGGCGCGCCGTGCCGCCCGTGGAGATGATTTCGATGCGGAGCTCGGCCAGCGCCCGCGCCAGCTCGGCGATGCCGCGCTTGTCATACACACTTAGCAGAGCACGCTGGCAGCGATTCATGGGGGGCTTCTCCCAATCCGGACTGGGTGAGCCTGGGGCGGCGCGAGGGGCCGGAGCTCAGACGCCCTTGGCCTTCAGCTTCACCTGGCCGCCTTCGACCGAAACTTCGTACTCGACTTTCTGGCAGCCCATCTGTTTTTTCAACTGCTCGGTCTTATTGCGGACGAAGGCGTGAAATTGCTCGAAATTGACGTCGGCTTTCTCACCCGCCTTGCTCTTGGCCTCCAGCATGGTGTGGTAGAGCTCCTGCACCTTTTCGGCTTCTTTCATCGGGTCGCTGAAGGCGACGCGCCCCGTCTTGGGTTCGCCGTGCTCGCCGCGGAGGTAGGCTTCGTGCTTGCGCTCGGCTTCCGCCAGGCGCTGCGCCTCGAGTTCGCGCCCTACCTTGCTGTAACCAAAGGCGCTGTGGCCGGCTTCGACGCGCTTGGCGCGCTGCCGCCAGATTTCGCTGTACTTGGCGTAGCGGGAGGCCAGGCCGTTGAAACGGAAGCGTTCGGCGAATTTCATCTTATCGCCCATTTCAGAAAACCTCTTGACGGTGCTCTGCACGCGCCACTCGGTATCGGCGGGGGGGCGCGGGCGGCCGCCGGTGAAGTAGGTGTCGTACTCGATCTGCAGCTGGCGGATGTCTTTCTCCAGTTGCGCGAGTTGATCTTCGATCGTGGCAGCCATGGAGAGACCCCACGGGCGCTGAGCCAGCCCGGGCTACTAACTCTAGTGAGGGGGCGCGGAAGCGTCAACGGGTAAGTTGACCCTCGCGGGGGCGGTGTGGTGCAATGCCGAGAGCACTGATGGGAACGCGAACAGCAGCGGGCCGGGCGGCGGGGAAGGCCGGGGCTCACTTGCGGCAATTGCCCTCTGTGGATGAGCTTTTGCAGCATGAGCGCTTGCGCCGGCTCGCCGACGACGTGGGCCGGCTGATTGTGGTCGAGGCCGCGCGCCAGGTGCTGGCGAGCTTGCGGGCGGCCATCCACCGCGGGCTGCCGGCGGCGGAGCTGGCGACGGCGCTCGCGCATTTGCCGCAAGACGTGGAAGCGGAAGCCCGTGAGCAGGCCAGCCTCTCGTTGCGCCCGGTCATTAACGCCACCGGCGTCATCCTGCACACCAATCTGGGCCGGGCGCCGCTCAGCGCGCCAGCCGCCGAGCAGCTCGCGGCTCTGGCGCGGCAGTATTCGAACCTGGAATTCGATCTCGCCAAAGGCGCGCGGGGGCGCCGCGACCTCCACGCCGCTAAGTTTCTGAACCGGCTGCTGGGGGCCGAAGCCAGCATCGTGGTCAACAACAACGCCGCGGCGGTTTTTCTGGTGCTGAACACGCTGGCGGCGGGCGGCGAGGTGGTGGTGTCGCGGGGCGAGCTGATTGAAATCGGCGAGAGTTTTCGCATCCCCGACGTGATGGCGAAGAGCGGCGCCGTGCTGCGCGAGGTGGGCACGACCAACCGCACGCGCGCCAGTGATTACAGCCGCGCGCTCACTGCCCGCACGCGCCTGCTGCTGCGCGTGCATCCCAGCAACTTTCGCGTCGTAGGTTTCGTTGAGCGGCCCAAGCTCGAAGAGTTGGCCGCGCTGGCGCGCCGTCGCCGCCTGCCGCTGGTCGAAGACCTGGGGAGCGGTTTGCTGACTGACCTCTCGCCCCAGGGGCTCGGCGAAGAGCCGCTGGCCGCGGCCAGCCTGCGCGCTGGCGCTGCTCTCGTCACCTTCAGCGGTGACAAACTGCTGGGGGGGCCGCAGGCAGGCATCATCGCCGGAAAGAAAAAGTACGTCGAGCGCTGCCGGCGCAACCCGCTCTTCCGCGCCCTCCGTGTTGACAAGATGACCTACGCGGCGCTCGAGGCCACGCTGCGCAGCTACCTGCGCGGCGCGTCCGACGAAATTCCCGTGCTGCGCCTGATTCGCTTGCCGGTTGAGCAAATCGCCGCGCGCGCCGAGTCTCTGCGCACGCGGCTGGAAAGCGAGTTGGCGGGGCGCGCCCAAGTGAGCGTGGTTCCGGGCCGGTCAGTGGTGGGCGGCGGCTCGACGCCCGGCTACTCGCTGCCCACGAAACTTGTGGCGATTTCGCCGGGACAGATGAGTGCCGCTGAGCTGGCGGCGCGGCTCCGCCGCGGTGTGTTGCCTGTCATCGTGCGCGTGGAATCCGAGCGCGTGCTGCTGGACCTGCGCACGGTGTTCGAGGAGCAGGAAGCCGCACTCGTCCCCGCCCTGCGAGATGCCCTCGCCAGCTAGGAAATAAAAACTAGAAATTAGAAATTGGAAGTTAGAGCGACAAATCAATGGGCGCGTTCGAGGTAGGTGCCTTCGGCGGTATCGACGCGGATGACCTCACCGGTGCCGATGAAGGGCGGCACCTGCACCGTGATGCCGGTTTCGAGCTTGGCGGGCTTCATCACGTTGGTGGCCGAGGCGCCCTTGATGCCCGGCTCGGTCTCGATGACTTTCAAGTCCACCGAGGGCGGCAACTCGACGGAAAGCGGATTGCCTTCGAAGAATTCGAGCTTGAGGGGCAGGTTGGGCGCGAGGTAGCCGACGGCGTCGCCGAGCAGCTCGCGGCTCAGGTGGTACTGCTCGTAGGTCGAGGTGTCCATGAAGGTGTAGGTGTCGCCTTCGTGGTAGAGGAACTCGACCTCGTGCTCGTCAAGATAGGCGCGCTCGACGAAATTCTCCGAGCTGAAGCGGTGCTCCATCATCGCTCCGCTTTCCAGGTCGCGCAGCTTGGTCTGCACGAACCCGCGCTTGTTGCCCGGCGTGCGGTGGAAATAGCTGAACACGGAATAGAGCCGGCCCTCGTGGCGAATCACCATCCCCAGGCGGAGCCGTGTGGCCTGAACCGTTTCCATGGAGTCCTCAGAGGTGCAATAACCTGCCCTTCAAAAATCTATTCTAATTGACACGCTCTGAAAGCGTCAACGTTTCCGGCCTGCTTGTTCGAGGAAGTCTCGGACGCCGCGCCAAACGCGGTCAAACATCGTCAAAGTCAGCCGGCCGGTTTGGGTGTTTTGCTGGCTGGGGTGGTAGCTGTCGAAGAGGCGGATTGGGGCGTTGCCTGCTGCGCCGTGGGGTGCAGGCCCCTCGACTTGCCTGCTTCCAGCAGTCAATCTCGGGGCGAGTAGGTCGTAGTGCGCGCCGTGGCCGAAGGGAAAGTCAGCCACGCGCCGGATTCGCCCCTGGTCGCGCAGCCAGCCGAGGTAGGTGTCGTGCGCGAGCCGCCCCAGCGCCAGCACGGCCCGCAGGCGGCCCAGGAGACGGAACTCTTCTTCGAGATAGGGCCGGCAGCGGGCGCGCTCTGGAGGCGAAGGCTTGTTGGCGGGCGGGCAGCAGCGCACCGAGGCGGTGATGTAACAGTTGCGCAAGCGCAGCTCGTCATCGCGGTGGACTGAGTTGGGCTGGTTGGCAAAGCCGGCGCGGTAGAGCGCGGCGTAGAGAAAGTCACCCGAGCGGTCGCCGGTGAAGACCCGCCCGGTGCGGTTGCCGCCGTGGCGGCGGGCGCCAGCCCCAGCACCAGCAATTCGGCGCGCGGGTCGCCGAAGCCGGGCACCGGCCGGCCCCAGTACTCCCAGGCGCGGTACATCCGCCGCTTCTCGCGCGCTACACGCTCGCGGTAGCGGACCAGCCGCGGGCACTTCCGGCAGCGGATCACCCGCTCATTCAGCACCAAAAGTTCGCGCGCCGCATCCATCGCGGGGACACGTGAATTAGGTCAACTTCAGCGACTGGCGCAGGCGGGCGGGAAGCTCGAGCCCGCTCAGGCGCGCCCAGTAGGGCTGCACCAGAGAAAGAACTCCGGTGTAGCTGTAGCCCCAGAGGAAAAGGCAGAGGAAGGGCACGGTGGCGTAATTCCCGTTCGAGAAGGCGTAAAGTGTGGCCCAGATGAAGTAGCCGCCCAGCCCCACCTCCACCCAGGGCAGCCATTTGCGATCGGCGGCGCGGTAGACCTTGGTGTACCAGGGCTCGCGGCGGGTTTCGATGCGGTACTTCGGGGTGCGCTCGAAGGCCGAGGGCACGCCCCCCAGCGCCTCGAGCACGGCGCGGGCGTTGCGCAGCGCCACGCCGATGCCGACCGCCATCAGCAGCGGCAGGAAGAAGAAGGTGCGCTTCCAGCGGCGCGGGTCGAGCTCCTTTTGCGCCACGAGATAAAAGGTCGAAACCGAGCCGCTCGCCACCAGGAACAGCGGCAGGTCAATCCAGAGCACCTGCCACCAGCCCTGGTAGAAGCGCACGATCATCGCCGGCAGCAGCAGCGCCGAGAGCGCCACCATCAGCGGATAGCAGAGCGAGCCGGTGAGGTGGTAGAAGGCTTCGAGCTTCACCCGCGCCGGCAGGCGGGCGCGGAGAACCCGCGGCAGGATTTTTTTCGCCGTCTGGATCAGGCCCTTGGCCCAGCGGGCCTGCTGCGCCTTGAAGGCGTTCATGTCCACCGGAAGCTCGGAGGGACACTCGACCTCGGGCAGGTAGAGGAACCTCCAGCCCCGCAACTGCGCGCGGTAGCTCAGGTCGGTGTCTTCGGTGAGCGTGTCTTGCTCCCAGCCGCCGGCGTCTTCGATGGTGGCGCGGCGCAGTACACCGGCCGTGCCGTTGAAGTTGAAAAACAGCCCGGCCCGCGAGCGCGCCCCGTGCTCGAGCACAAAGTGGGCGTCGAGCAGGATGGCTTGGATCTCGGTGAGCCAGGAGTAATGCCGGTTGATGTGCGTCCAGCGGGTCTGCACCATTCCCACCCGGGGGTCGGCAAAGTAAGGCAGCGTGCGCCGCAGGAAATCCGCGGGCGGCAGGAAGTCGGCGTCGAAGATGGCGATGAACTCGCCCCGCGCTTGTTGTAAGCCTTCGGCCAGCGCGCCCGCCTTGAAGCCGGTGCGGTGCGAGCGGCGGAGGTGGCGGATCGAGAGCCCGGTGGCCGCATAGCGCTCGACCGCCGCCCGGGCGATGGCGACGGTGTCGTCGGTCGAGTCGTCGAGCACCTGGATTTCCAGGCGTTCGCGCGGGTAGTCGAGCTGGGCTACCGCCTCAAGCAGCCGCTCGACCACGTACTTCTCGTTGTAGAGGGGAAGCTGTATGGTAACCTCCGGCCAATCGCTGAGGACGGGAGGCTCAGGCGGCCGGTTCCGCCGGTACTTCTTGTAGAGGTAGACCATGCGGTAGCGGTGCAGGCCGTAGAAGCTCAGCACGCCCAGGATGGCGAAGTAGGGCAGCAGCACGAATAAATCGAAGGCGTTGAGGCTGTAGAGGCCGCGGAAAGGATCGTCGGGCAGCAGGAGTCGCAGGTAGCGTTCCAAGGGAAAGACGGCCGCGGCCGCCAGAACTGTGTTCATCGTATCGCCCAGCTCATCCACGCGAGTATAGCAGGAAGAATGTCGGAGCGTCTTCGACCCGCTGCCCTGCTTCTGTTGCTGGCTGTGCTCTTGGAGGCGGCATTCCTCGCTCTGCGCCACCTCACTCCTTGGAGCGAGAACCTCCCCGCTGTGATTGCCCTGGGGCTGGCCGGCAGCGTGGTTTACCTGGTGGCGGTGTTTCTTGTTTTTTCTTGGCGGGAGGCGAGGGGTACGGCGCTGGTTGTGGTGCTGCTGGCGGCCGTGGCTTTCCGCGCCACGCTGTTTAGCCTATCGCCTGCTCTGTCGGATGACCTCTACCGTTACCGCTGGGAAGGGCGCATTCAGCAGGCTGGGCACAACCCCTATCTGGTCACGCCGGCCGACCCTGCGCTGGCCCCACTCGGGCTGGCCGAGCTGCGCCCGGAGGAGCTCGCCCGGGTGCCGGGGAGAGACGTCTCCGCGGCCTACGGGCCCTTGACGGAGCTGCTCTTCTGGCTGGCGGCGGGGCTCGATGGCTCGGTGGCGTTCAAGTTTTTCAGCGTTTTCTTTGACCTGGCGACGCTACTGGTGGTCGTCGTGCTGCTGCGGGCGCGCGGCGAGCCGCCGGTGCGAGCGCTGGCCTACGCGTGGTGCCCGCTGGTGGTGCTGGAGTTTTCCGGCAGCGGCCACAACGACTCGCTGGCGGTGTTTTGCTTGCTTCTCGCTCTGCTACTGGTGGAGAAGCGGCAGAGCGTAGTGTCGAGTGCGGCCTTGGCGGCGGCTACCATGGGCAAGTGGTTTGCGTTGGTGCTGGCCCCGGTATTCTGGCGGCGCAGCGGCTGGCGAGGCGTGGTTTTATTCGCTCTGACGGCCTTTCTGTTTCTTGTTCCTTACCTCGGCGCTGGCTGGGGCCTCCTGAACGGCTTGTTTGTCTACGCTAGCTTGTGGCGCAACAACGCCAGTCTTTATTCGCTGATGGTTGCCGCCACGGGTGTCGACGCCATCGCCACCGGCGCCGCGCTTGGTTTAGTGGCCGGCCTGGCGCTGCACCTCGCGTGGCAGCGGGCCGAGCCGTTGCGCGCCGCCTTCCTGCTGCTGACGGCCGTGCTTCTGCTCTCGCCGAGCGTATTCCCCTGGTACGTCACCTGGCTGGCGCCGTTTCTTTGTTTTTTTCCCAACCCGGCGTTTCTGCTCTTCACCGCCACGGTCCTGCTCAGCTATCACGTGCTGATTGACTACGCCGCGCTGGGCGTCTGGCATTACACCTCCTGGCTCCTCTGGCTCGAATACCTACCCGTCTACGCGCTGCTGCTCTGGGCTTCACTCCGGCAGCGCAGGCAGCCGGTGCCGCTGAAGCAAGAAGGCGGGGGCTAGCGCTCGGCGGGCTGGAACTCGATGGTCATTACCACGCCGGCAATGTTCGGCCCGTCGGGCTGCACACGGTAATTGATACCCACGGAAATCCCGGGCGCCCCACATTCGAGTTTTTTGCCGCTCCCGGCCGGGTCGATGGTCAGCAGCCTGGAGAGGGAGGGAACGGCCAGGTGGATGACGTCCCGTTTGCTCTTTCCCTTGCTTTCTGGTTGAACCGTGATTACCGCCGCGTCGCCCGAGCAGGCTACGTTTACCAGAATCCCTTTAACGAAACTCACCTTCGGGGGCTCGGCGGGCTTGCTCGCCGGGGGCTCCACGGGAGCCGACTGACGCGAGGAAGCCGGATTCCCGCTCTTCGCTTCTTGCCCCTGGGGTGAACCTTCTTCCGTGGGCTGGCTTTCCTCGAACTGGCGAAAGGTGTGGGCTTGTCGCAGCAGCGCCTCCGCCTCCTGCCGCTCCTCCGGGCGGGACGGGTTTTGGCTCATTTCTTGGAGTAGTTTTTCGCCTTCGTCCCAACGCTTTTCTTGCAGGTAGTATCGTGCCAGCATCAAGTTGAGCTCGCGCCGCTGAGGCATGAGCTGGCGGAACCGTTCCAGCACCGGGATCATTTCCCCCGCCGGGTCGCCTCTCGCCATCCGGGCGTAAATCAGCAGTTCGTAGGCGCCGGGGAAATCCGCCTTGGCCGCCAGGATGGGCGAGAGGTACTCGACGATTTGAGCGGCGGCGGCACGGGTCTCTTGCTCGCCGGCGGGGTTGCGCAGCCAGCGCTGGCTGAGCGCCAGGGCGGCGTAGTAACGCAAGCCGATATCGTCGGGCTGTCGCTTGAGCGCCGCCCCAAAGTAACCTTCCGCTTCTTCGAACTGTTGCCGAGCCAGCGCCAGGCGCCCGAGCCGGAGCAGGACCTCTGGATGAGGGGCTGGAGATCCAGCCAAGGCCTTCAAGGCCGTCTCCGCCTCGGTGATGCGTCCCGAGTTGATCCACAGGTCGGCCAGGTAGGCCTGCGCCAGGCCTGTCTCCACCGGCTGGAATTCGACACTGATCTTTTGCGGGGCTTGGACCAGGCGTCCTCGATAGGCCGTTACGGTTGTCTGCTGGAGATAATCCTGCAACCGATGCTCCATTTCCTTGTAGCTGGCACGGAAGGCTTCGGTGAAGGCCTTGTCCTGTGGCGTGCCGCGTCGCAGCAAGCTTACAAAGCGCGTCAGCGACTCCTCATCCTTCTGGCTGGTAATGAGGTAATGCACGAGGAGCCAGGACTCGCCGTAGAAGATAGGTCTTTTATTGGGGACGTTGTAATACTCCGATTTGTCGTCGGCCTGGGTCAACACCTCCAGGGGAATCAGTGTGTTTTCTTGCAGCGCGGCCCAGTAGTTCTGCTGTGGGTAGCCGAGGATGAACTTGGCCCCATCGATGTCGGTGCGCTCGTAAAACATGGCCAGGCCTTCGTTCAACCAGACAGGAACAGAGTCGAAGTTGAGCGCCAGCACCAGGTGAACGTACTCGTGGAAGGCGATTTCTTCCGCGTTGGTTTCGCCGACATTCACCACTAGATGCATCCGTTCCGCCCCGGGCTGAAAGAATCCTGCCAGGTCCATCGGTTTGCCTTTGGGGTCAAGTCGTTGGTACGGACGCAAGGTCTTCTCGTTCTTGAAAAACAGGACGCTGGTGGGGATAGGCGGGTCGACCCGCAAGTCGGGAAAAACGGAAGCCAGCACGTAGCGGAAGTCTTCCAGCCGCTGGGTAATGGCCTGGACCTTCTTCGGGGAGGCGTTGCTGATCACCTGGAAGTGCGGCGAGCGCCCTTCGATCCACTCGGGCTGCGTGTCGGCCAGGGAGGAAGCCGCACTGGCCAGGCACAGACCGAGAGACAGAAACAAGAAGCCCCGAGCCGGCCGCATGGGATTACCTTGGTTCCCGTTATACCCGAGGTTGGCTTGCAGAATCCAGGGGGGCTAGACGTTGACGGTGAGCGTGGTGTCGATGCGGGGCTCGCCCGCCGGGGTGCGGGTGACGGGACGGTAGAGCGTGTCGCGCTCCACGGGCTCGCGCCCCGCCTCGCGAATCAACCGCAGCAACTCGGAGCGCTGCAGGGCTTGCGCCGTCTTGGCGCCGGCGTCGTGGTAAATCTTCTCCTCGATCACCGTGCCGTCAAGGTCGTCGGCGCCAAAGCGCAGCGCCACCTGGGCAATCGCCGGGGTGAGCATGATCCAGTAAGCCTTGATGTGCGGGAAGTTGTCGAGCAGCAGGCGGCTGATGGCGATGTTTTTGAGGTCGAGCATGCCGGTGGGCTTGGGCAGGTGCGAGAGCGCGGTGTTGTCGGGGTGAAAAGCGAGCGGGATGAAGCAGACGAAGCCGTGCGTCTCGTCCTGCAGCTCGCGCAGCTTCAGGAGATGGTCGACGCGCTCTTCCTCCGTCTCGATGTGG
>CAYTXK010000010.1:12740-24343 GCA_964441645.1 uncultured Acidobacteriota bacterium | reverse complement strand
CTCGCCCGCCGGCAAGTGTGGCTGTGGAACGGGAAAGCCGAGCCGCGGCCGATGGGGGTGGAGCGCATCTGGCCGCACAAGGGATTTCTGGTGTTTCAGTTCGCCGGGTGTGATTCCATCGCCGCCGCAGAAGAATTACTGGGCCTCGAGGTACAGATTCCCCGGGCGGAGGCCGCGCCGCTCGGTCCCGCGACCTTTTACCGGCACGAGCTGGCGGGCTGCCGGGTGGTCGAGCAAGCCAGCGGCGCCGAGTTGGGGCGGGTTGAAGAACTGCAAACGACCGGTGGCACCACGGTGCTGGTCGTCAAGACCGCCGATGGCAAAGAGCTGCTCATCCCCTTTGCGGAGGAAATCTGCCGGCGCATCGCCCCCGATGAGCAACTCATCGAAGTGGTCCTTCCCCCGGGCCTGCGCGAGCTGAACGACTAGCCTCCTCTTTCCTCGCACCGCAACCGGGCTAATAATTGCATTGAGTCCACGGCCGGAGGTATTGTTGTCCGTTGGCCGCGAGGTCGATTAGGAAATTCCTGCTCACAATGGAAACCCGATGGGAATACGGAGGGCTGCCATGAAATCGAGGATTCGCCTGGTTCTCACCACTCCTCTCTGCCTGGCGCTTTTCTGGGCTTCCGGGGCGGCTGAGCAGCCACCTGCGCCGCCCGCCTCTCAGGACTATCGTCTCGGCCAAACCATCGTCCTGGACAAGGGTATGAAACTGACGGTTACGGCCCAAGAGTGGCAAGGCGGCTCCGTTGAAGTGGACCGGCTCGGGGGGCGCATGGGCCGTTCGATTGAACGCGGTCTGGAGATCAATCTTACGTTTGAGAATACGGGGAATGAACCTATGGAGAGCGCTCTCCTCATGCAAAAGACACCGGAAGGATCGGAGGTCACGCTGGCTGACGCAGAAGGTAAAGCTACCGCTCCGATAGCCATGAAGCTCGAAGGCAACGCTCTTGGGTATCGGACGCCGGATGCTCCTGGGGGATATGCCATTGGGGATTGCCAGGATAATCCGCCGGTGAGCGTACGTGATCAATCCGGGAATTTCACCGGTTTGATCTGCCTCTTTTGCACCAAACCCGGGGAGAAGGACACGCTCGTGGTTATGTTTCCCAAGCCCGCGAAGCCGGGGGAATCCCAGATCAAAATCAAGTGCAAGTTATGCGGAGAGGGAGTTATCGTCAGAGCTGACTTTTCGAAACAGATGTGAATCACCGTTGGCTGCCAAGAGTCCACGGGGGGAGAAAGGAAAACCATGGATCAGGCAAAGTTGGAGAATTTTCTCGGAAAGGCCATAGTCGACTTTGGCGCCACGTTTCACGCTGCGCTGGTGGTCATCGGCGATCGGTTGGGACTCTACAAAGCGATGGCCGGCGCGGGCCCGCTCACGCCCGCCGAGCTCGCTGAGCGCACCGGCACCAACGAGCGCTACGTCCGCGAGTGGCTGTGCGGCCAAGCGGCGGGCGGCTACATCAATTACACCGCCGGCACGGGACGCTATGAACTGACCGAAGAGCAGGCCTTTGCGCTGGCCGACGACACCAGTCCGGCGTTTCTCCCGGGGGCGTTTCAAATCGCGCTGGCCGCCACCAAGGCGGCCGACAAAGTGGAGGACGCCTTTCGCCGCGGCCACGGCGTGGGCTGGCACGAGCATGACCCGGAGCTCTTCCAGGGCACGGAGCGGTTTTTTCGGCCCGGCTACGCCGCGCACCTTATAAGCGCTTGGATTCCGGCGCTGGAAGGGGTCAAAGAAAAGCTCGGGCGCGGCGCGCGCGTGGCCGACGTGGGCTGCGGGCACGGCTCCTCCACTATCCTGATGGCGAAAGCATTCCCCCGCTCGACCTTCATTGGCTTCGACTACCACCAGCCTTCCATCGACATCGCCCGCCGCCGGGCTGCCGAGGCCGGCGTGGGCGAGCGGGCGCAATTCGAAAAGGCGACGGCGAAGGACTATGCGGGGAAAGACTACGACCTGGTGGCCTTTTTCGATTGCCTGCACGATATGGGCGACCCGGTGGGGGCGATGAAGCACGTGCGCGAGACGCTCAAGCCGGATGGCACGGTGATGATCGTCGAACCCTACGCCAACGACAAAGTGGAAGAAAATCTGAACCCCATCGGGCGGGCCTTTTATTCCGCCTCGACGCTTATCTGCACGCCCGCTTCCAAGGCGCAGGAAGTGGGGCTGGCGCTGGGCGCGCAGGCCGGCGAAGCTCGGATTGGCAAAGTGGCGACGGAGGGCGGGTTCACGCGCTTCCGCCGGGCGGCGCAGACGCCGTTCAATCTGGTGTACGAAGCGCGGCCCTGACCTGTGGTGATCTTCGACATCGTCACCATCTTTCCCGAGTTTTTTGAAGGGCCGTTCGACCACGGCATTATCCGCCGGGCGCGCGAAGAAGGCCTGGTGGACATCCGTGTGCACGACCTGCGCCACTACACCACCGACAAGCACCGCACGGTGGACGACCGGCCGTTCGGGGGCGGCGAGCCAATGTTCGCCGCGGTCGAGTCCGTGCTGAGCGACCAGACCATTGAGAAGCGCGCCCAGACGGGCGTCGTGCTCCTTTCCGCGCAGGGAAAACTTCTGACGCAACCCGTGGCGCAGTCGCTGGCCGAGCTGCAGCGCCTGGTGCTGCTCTGCGGGCGCTACGAAGGCGTGGACGAGCGGGTGGCCGAGCAACTGGCTACGGTCGAGCTTTCCATCGGCGATTACGTTTTAAGCGGAGGCGAGCTGGCCGCCGCGGTGGTGGTGGACGTCGTCACGCGGCTCCTGCCCGAGGCGCTGGGCGACGCGCGCTCCGCGGTGGAGGAGTCTTTCGCCGTGAACCCCCAGGCGCGCGTTTCCGCCGGCGGCATCCTCGACTGCCCGCACTACACCCGCCCGGCGGAATTCCGCGGGCACCGCGTGCCGGAAGTGCTGGTCGGCGGCCACCACAAGGAGATTGCCTGCTGGCGCCGGCGGCAGGCGCTCGAGAAAACCCGCCGCAACCGCCCCGAACTGTTGGAGCGAGCCACGCTGAGCGAAGAAGAGCAGGCCTGGCTGGAAGAACGCCGCTAAAAGCAGATTCCTCGCCGCCAGAGGCGCTCAAGGGCTCCCTCGCATCCGCTCGGGACAAGTCGGAACGACAAGGCGCTTCTACGACTGGGTGGCGGGTTGTGGCGCCGGGTGCGGTTTGACGGGAAAGCGCTGGCGCGGATTGGTCTTGACGATGCGCTCCAGCCCCCAGAGCTGCGCCTCCGAGCCCTCCTCTTCCAGTTGCTGGAAGGCGCGGGTGTTCAGGTCTTCGCAGCGCGGGCAGCGCACCCAGCCGCGCCCTTGGATCATTTCCGGCGGGCCGTCGTAGAAGAAAATCGCCTCCTCGGCCACCTGCCCGTTGCGGTTCAGGCAGTTGTAGCAGACGAACCAGTGGCGGCGGTTGAGGCGGCGAAAGCGGTCAAAGAACCCCATTGAAAAACTCCCGAAAAAGGCGTTCGCAAGCTGGCTTGCGATTGTCCGCCAGGTCTTCTCGAATCGTCAAGCCGACTCGGGGGAGGGCGTCCGAGGAGCTGGCTGGGCGGCGTGAATTCGGGTATACTCTGCAGCGCAGGTTCCAGGGGAGCACTCCGATGTTGGTCGTGGAAAAAGTTCGAGCGGCGCAACTGCGCCGCGACCTGCCTGGCTTCCGCCCGGGCGACTCGGTGCGCGTCCACGTCAAAATCAAAGAAGGCGATAAGACGCGCGTGCAGCCCTTCGAGGGCGTGGTCATCGGGCGGCGCGGGCGCGCCATCCAGGAGACCTTCACGGTGCGCAAGGTTTCCTTCGGCATCGGGGTGGAGCGTATTTTTCCCCTGCACTCCCCGGTGATTGAAAGCATCGAAATTCTCCGCTCCGGCCGCGTGCGCCGCGCCAAGCTCTACTACCTCCGCGAAAAAGTAGGCAAGAAGGCGGCGCGCATCAAGGAAGCCGCGCCCGAGCTCGCCCCCGAAGCCCCCGTCCGCCAGTAAGCTCCCTCTATTCGCGACCCCGCAGGCGCGGAAGCCACCGCGGCACTACCCGGCAGTACTCCTGATAGGCGGCGCCGAACTGCTTGCGCAGGAAAGGCTCCTCGTCCCGCAGCACGAATAGATTGACCGCGATGGCGAAGGCCCCGGCGTAGAGCAACACGCTCGAGGCCTCGAACCAGATGCTCTCCCCCAACAGCACCAGCACGTAGCGGTACGGCCCTCGCATAACCAACCGCTTCGGCGGGTCGAGCGGCGCGGGCGTGCCGCGGCCAATCACGGCGAAATTCCACGCGCACCAAAAATACCCGAACGCGCCCGCTGCCATCAGCAGAATCCCCACGTAGCGCCCTGCGCCGAGGGCGAGCGAACCCGGGCGTGAAGAGAGCAACCAATAAGGAACAACGCCCGCCACCACGCCCGGCACCAGAAGGGTAAAGAGTGCCGTCTTGACGAGCGGCCCTGCAGCTCCGGTACGATCGCCGTAATCGTCGCCGTTCTGCATTTCTTGGCCTAACTAATACGCGGGGTGGAGGGCACTCTCGCGGCGGGGCCCGTAGCGGACCGCTGGGGGCAGAGCGTCCTCGGCGCGCGCCGCTCCCGCGACTACGGCCGCCATGCGCTCGCCCACCACCGGGCTGAGTTTGAAGCCGTGGCCGGAGCCGCCGCCAGCCAGCCACACGTTGTCCCACTCGGGATGGCGGTCGAGAAGCAAATGCCCGTCGGCCGTGCTGGCATATTGGCAGACGCGCGTCTCGACCACCGGCGCATACTTCAGCGCCGGAAAGCGCCGCGCCAGATAATCCCGGGCCTGCGCCGCACCCTCGGCCGTAGCGAGGCGGTCGCCGGCGTTGGGATCGAAGGGCGGGCCGTGCTCATTGGCCGCTACTTTCAGGCCGCGTCCGGCGAGCGCCGGAATCCCGTAAAATTCCCAGTCGAGCCACACCGGCAAAGCGCCGGCGGCGAAGCGCACCTCTCCCGGCGGCGGCCCGAAGAAGAAAACCTCCTGGCGGGTCACGCGGAGGAAAGTTCGCAGCAGCGCGGGAAAAAGCTCCGGCAGCCATGCGCCCCCGGCAAAAACGAAGCTCCCCGCCGACAACGTGCTTCCATCCATCAGCTTGATTTCTTCCAGGCGCCCGCCGCGGTTCGGCGCCGAGCCGGGCGGCTCCGCCCGCCCCAGCCGCCACTCCCCGCCGGCCTTGCGGTAGGCCTCAACCACGGCCCGCAGGGCGCGTTGGGCCAGCAGTGCTCCGGCTTCCGGCTCGAAGTACGCAAACCCGACACCCTCGAGACCCATTTGCGGGAAGCGAGCGCGCAAGTCGTCGGGCCGCATCGTCTCCACGGGAATTTTTTCTTCGTCGAGCGCGCTCAGGCTGGCGCGGGTGTAGTCGTTTTCGCTCTGGTGCAACCACAGCGCGCCCAAGCGGTGAAAAAGTTCCACGCCCCACTCTTCCTGCCACTCTTTCCAGCGGGCGAGCGCCTGCCAGGCCCAGTGCGTGTAGAGCCGCCGCGGGCCGTAGCCGCAGCGAATGACGCGCGACTCCCCGCTCGAGGCGGCGCGCAGGTGCCCGGGCTCCCAAGCATCGACCAGCAGCGTGCGCACGCCGCGCCGGCGCAGATGAAAAGCCGTCCAAGCGCCAAACACCCCCGCCCCCACCACTACGACATCGGGCGTTCCGCCGGGTCGCTCGGGCATCGCTGGTAGCCTCCTTGGGCGACCGACTATAGCAAACCCTGACGCACAGCCTCGTCGTAGACGAACGCGGCGGTCACCAGGTCTTCGAGCGCGCAACCCACGCTCTTGAAAACGGTAATATCCTCCGCCGCGGTGCGGCCGCGCTTCGAGCCGCTGGTGAGCTCGTGCAGGTCGGCGAGGATGTGCGCGCGGGTGATGACGCCGCGTCCGAGCGGAATCAGGAGGTCGCCGGCCTCGGCCAGCGCGCCTTCATAGGTGTCCACCATCACGCGCGCCCGCCGAATGGTTTCATCGTCCACTTCGCGCGTCGCCGGCTGAAACGCTCCCACCAGGTTCAAATGCGTGCCCGGCCGCAGCCAGCGCCCGTCGAAGAGAGGCTCACGGGCGGTGGTGCAGGTGCAAATGACGTCCGACTCCTCGACCAGCCGGCGCGGCTCGGCGGGCTCAACCGAGCAGTTACTTTCGCTCGCGACCTTCCGGGCAAACTCTTCGCTGCCTTCCGGGCTCGAGCCGCAGACCAGGACGCGCTCAAACGCGCGCACCGCGGGGAGCACGGCAAGATGCGCCCGCGCCTGCCGCCCGGTGCCGAAGAGGCCCAGAGTCTTCGCCTCGGAACGCGCCAAGAATTTCGTAGCCACGGCCGAAGTGGCCGCGGTGCGGAGGTCGGTCAGGGCGTTCGCCGCCATCAGGGCTTTCTGCTGGCCGGTTTCCGGGTCGAGCAAGAGATACACCGCCTGCACGCGGTCGCTGCCCGGCTGCGGCCGCTCCTGCACCGTCACCAGCTTGATGCCCAGGGCATGCAGGGCGCGGTCGTGGCAGGGCATGAACAGCAACACACCTGTCGAAGGAATCTCGAGCTGGGTGCGCACCGGCATCCCGACCGTGGCGCGGTAGTCGCGCGCAAAGGCCGCTTCGATGAGCGCCACCGCCTGCGCCGGCGCGAGAAGCCGCTTCACCTGCTCATCGGAAAGCGTGTGCATTGCCTAGGAAGAGGCCCGAGAATCCGCGCGCCGGCGCGTCAGTCTTTCCTCAGCGGGCCCTGCCGGGTGGTCCCTTCGCGCTTCTTTTCTTCTTCGACCTGCTGGAGGAGCCAGCGGCGCCAGTCGCGCTCCAGCTCGCCCACCGGGACCCCGTAGACCAGTTGCAGGTTTTCGACGAAGCTGTCGGGCCGCTGCGCCACCAGGCGCAACAACTGCCGCATCGGCGCCAGGCCGCCCCGCGCTTCCAGCAAGTAGCGCACCGCCCAGTAGCCGACCGCCGGGTCGTCGGACTCGGCTTCGGCCAGCAGCAGCGCGGCGCGATGGGCAATCAACTCTCCTGTGGTCGCGCCAAAGGTGCGCTTGGTGAGCGCGCTCACCAGCCCTTGCTCCAGCCAGGCCGGCAGCCGGTTGCCCCCCGCCAGTTGCAAAGCTGTGTAGCGCACCAGGGCTTCGCTCATCTCCTGGTCAATAGCTTCGTCGGTGGGATTGCGCTGCCAGGCGAGTGGGGAGAGGAAAAGGATGCCGTCGAGGTAGCTCGCGCCGCTGAAGGCGCCCATGTGGCCCGGACCCAGGCGCAGCTCCAGCTCGCGCGGCGAATGCAGGATGACGATCTTTATCTCTTCCAGGTTTTCCAACTGGTCGGACACCGGCTTCAGCCGCGCCGCCACCTCGCGCAGCCGCTCCGCCTGGCCCTGATCGGCAGGCTCGGTGAAGCCGACGTTGATGCGTCCCGTGGTGCCCGGCAGCTCAACGGTTTCCTGCGCCCACACAGGCGGCGTCGCGGCCAAGAAAACCACCCAAGCGGCGAGCGCTAGCCAGTTTCTCACATGGACCTCCCCGGGTTCCCTCGACAAAGTCTAGCCCGAGCCAGCAAACCCGGCCAGAGAAAACTTGCCCTGCGCCTCTTCTACTGGCCACCCAGGATGATAGGCAGCCCGTTGCGCCCGCTGCCGATGATGACCACTTTGGCGTTGGGGCTTTGCGAGAGCTTTTCCGTGGCTTCGATGCCTTTCCAGGTCAGCAGTTGCTGGCTGATGCCCTGGGCCACAATCTGTTGAAAGTCCCGTATGCCGGCCGCCTCGATGCGCTTGCGCTCGGCCTCGCGACGCTCCTTATCCAGAACGAAATTCATCCGCAAGGCGTCTTGCTCGGCCTGCTGCTTGGCCTCGATGGCATTGGCGAGCATGGCAGGCAACCTGACGTCCCGCAGCAGCACGCTTTCCACCGCGATGCCGCGGCTGGCGAGCGCCGCCGCCAGCTCCTTCTGGATCTGCTGGGCGACCAGCTCGCGCTCGCCCGTATAGAGCGCATTGGCGTTGTGGGCCGCCGTCACCGAACGGATCGCCGAACGCAGCGTGGGCTCCAGAACCACTTCGATGTACCGCGGGCCGATGGTGCGGTAGACCTCGTGGGCGTGCTCGGGGCGCAGACGAAAGAGCAGAGAGGTCTCGAGCGTGACGATCAAGCCCTCGTTCGAAGGAACGCTGGCGATTTCCTTCAGCTCCTGCGTCCGGACCGAGATCCGCTGATTCGTCAGCCAGGGCCAGGCCAGGTGCGTTCCTTCGGGGAGCACGCGGTCGGTAACACGCCCGAAAGAGACCAGCACGCCGACGTGGCCGGTCGGCACATAGGCCAGAGAGAGAAGCAGCAGGATCGCTAGAAAAATCCCGCCTACGACAAAAGGAACGCGGCGCAGGATGCCCGCGCCTACCTTTTGCATGTAAACCTCGGGGAAATCCTCTTCGTTGCGCAGTGGGGTCATGGAAACCTCCTTCAAAACACAGGTGATGGGTTAGGCTCATTGTACGCCGAGAGGCTGGAGAAGCCACCGCCGGCGCTGGCCTGGGGCGGCAAACTGCGCTACACTCTTCCCGCCGATCAAACCCGAGAGGAACCACGATGGCGGAGCGGACTGTGAAGTGCGTAAAGTTTGGCCAGGTGCTGCCCGGACTCGACGAACCCCCCTATGTGGGCGAGCTGGGCCAGAAGATTTTTGACAACGTGTCCCAGAAGGCCTGGGAGATGTGGAAAGAGCACGTGAAGATGGTCATCAACGAGTTTCAGCTCAACCCCGCCACGCCCGAGGCCTGGCAGATTATCTCCAATGAAGCCGAGAAGTATTTCTTCGGCGAAGGCTCCGAGCTCCCGCCCGGCTTCGTCCCGCCGCAGCAGAAGGAGTAAACTTTCTGCCTAGCTCCCCAGCGGGTGACTCACCGGCAAGCGCGCCGCTATCCGGAAGCGCAGCGCGCCGTGCGCCGTGCGCAACGCCGCTTCGACCTCCGCGGGTGCCGCCCCGCGGGCAAAGATGAATCCCAGATAACTCGCGCCTTCTGGCAGCGGCTTGAGCGAGTGCTCTTCCTTGGCGGTGATGGCGATGTCCTCGATGCCGTGCACCGCTAAGGCCTCCTCCAAACCCTCGACGCCCTCGTAGATGCCGGCCGTGGGAATGGGAATCATCATCACGCCCGCCGCGCCTTCCTCCCGCACCACCGGCTCCACCGGCAGGCCGTAGGCGTGGCGGAGGATAAGCTCGGGGAGCGTCATCCCGGTGCGGAAGCGCAGCACGCGCGCGCACAGGCCGCCAATGGCGCGCGCGGCTACTTCCACCAGGCGCGGCCCGGCCGAGGTCAGGCGCAGCTCGGCATGCAGGGGGCCGTGGTAGAGGGTGAGCGCCCGCGCGGCGCGCTCCACGCACGTGAAAATCTCGGCTTGCAGCGAGGCACCCTCACGCGAGGGCGTGACGTAGAGCGTCTCCTCGAAGTAGGGCCCCTCGAGCGGGTCGGGTTTGTCGAAGAGCGCCAGCACGCGCAAGCGGCCGCGGTCGAGCAACCCTTCCACGGCCACCTCGCGACCGGGGATGAAGCTTTCGGCCAGGAGCCAATCGGTAGTTTCCTCTTTGTGCACCTGAATTTCCGGGCGGCGCAGCAGCGCGGCGATGCGCTCGAAGGCGGCCACAAATTCCTTCGGGGTGTCGGCGCGTATCACGCCCTGGCTGGCCGAGAGTGAAAGCGGCTTGAGCACGCAGGGAAACTCCACCTGAGCGGCGCACCGGCCAGGGTCGTCGTGGACGGAGAAGCTCTCGAAACGCGGCACGGCGATGCCCGCCGCCTGGAGTCTTTGGCGGGCGAGGAACTTGTTGTGGCAGGCCTCGGCAGCCGACGGCGGATTGTGCGGCAGGCCGAGCGCCTGACAGGCGAACGCCGCCGCTCGCGTGGCGCGGTCGCCCAGCGGCACGATGGCCTGGAGGGGCTGCGCGCGCGCGAACTCCAGAATCGTCTGCGCCGAGCCTTCCGGGTCTTCGAAGCGCAACGGCAGGGCGCCGTCCTGCCAGGGGTCGTCAAGCTGATGGCAGCGGTCGGTGCCGAGAACCACGGGCAGGCCGAGCTGGCGAGCGGCATCGAGAAACAGGCGAACCTCGTAGCCTTTGGTCGAAGCCAGTATCATCACCGGCTTGCCGTCGGCTCCACCCTGAGCTTGTGTCCTGCTCATCGAGCTTCCAGCCTCTGGCCTCCTGCTTCTAGAAAAGAGCCACCTGCTCTTCAGTGGGTTCCGCTCAACAGTACCAGGGCTCGTTGAGGTACGGGATGGCGGCGCGAGGCAGAATCTCTGCGGAAGCGTCGTAGGCCTGCGCCTCGCCCGCCGCTTCGCAGGCGAGGGTCAAAATCGCCGCGAAGATTTCTTGGCGGCTCTGGCCCCGGGCTTCGCCCTCTTTGACCCTGTCCTGCACCCGGCGGCGCAACTCGTCAACGCGCGGGTCGGTGTGCTCCCAGCGGTAAGTGAGCGCCGCCGGGTCGAACTCACCCACCGGCAGCACGTCGCGAGGCAGCTCGAGCAGCTTTGAGCCCGCGGGAATCAAGAGCCGGATGGCCAATTGTATGGGGGCCACATGATCAATGAGGTCGAGTTGAGCAATGACTTGGAGTAGGTCCAAGTAGCCTTCGAGCGTCGTCCACGGCGTAAACGGCACAAAGGTCGGGGAGAGCGCCAGGCCCAGGGCCTGGCAGCGGCGCACGACTTCGATGAAATCCTCGCGCGTGTGGCCTTTGTCGAGCAAAGCCAGCGTGCGGTTGTCCACCGACTCGGCGGCGCTGGTGATGAAAAGACACCCGGTGTCGCCCAGCGTCGTCAAATGCCTCGCCTGCTTGCGCAGGTGCTCGATCTTGATGGTGACGTCGTAGGTGAGCTGCGGGAATTCGCGATGCAGTTCTTCGACCAGCGGCAGGGCGTGCCCGACGCCGTTGAAAAAATCGGGGTCGCCGAAGGTGATGTGCTCGGCGCCCGCCGCCACTTGCTGACGGATGTCTTCCAGCACCACCGCCCGCGGCACGATGCGGAAGACGCCGTTGTAGACGGGCACGATGGGGCAGTGCCGGCAAAGATGCTTGCAGCCGCGGCTGGCTTCCGTGTAGCCGACGGTGCGCGTCTCGCCCGTTGGGAGTTGCAAGCGCGCGTAACGCTCCAGCGGAATCAGCCCGCGGCGATCGGGAGCGATGAACGCCTGCCGGTTCAAGGAAATCAACGGCTCGGGCTGGCCGTTCGCCGGGCGCCCGTTGCCGCCGCCGCGAAGCCGCTCGAACAAGAGCACCAGCCCTTCTTCAAACTCTCCTCCCAGAATTGTGCCGGCACCTAACGCCCGCAAATAAGTCTCGTTCATCGGCGCGTAAAGGCCGTAGAAACACAAATGCGCGCGCGGGTTGATCTGCTTGACCCGCCCCACCACCTGCGCCGCCAGGCGCGTAGCGGTGTGCATGGGGACGTAGAAGGCCACCAAATCCGCGGCGCGCACCGGCTCTTCCTCCAGGCGCTGCTTGGCGAGATCGAGGCAGGTGACCGAGGCGCCCGCGCGGCGCAGCCAGGCCGCAGGCGACGCCAGCCCGAACGGCTGCCGGCCGAGCTCATACGTTGCCAAGAGAAGGACTCTCACGCTTCCAGTGTACCGTTCC
>CAYTXK010000010.1:0-12730 GCA_964441645.1 uncultured Acidobacteriota bacterium | reverse complement strand
AACACGATATTCATTGATGCATCCATCATAGCACCACAGCAGTCATGGGCCGCGGGCTCACCCTAAACGGACCGCGCGTCACGTCGGTTGTGCTAGACTTCCAGCCCGTGGCGGGACGGTGCACACGCCGCTTCGAACGGCTGGCCTGGGGGAACGGCTTCGCGCGGGTCGCCGGCGTGGATGAAGTGGGCCGCGGGGCGCTCTTCGGCCCCGTGGTGGCCGCGGCGGTGGTCCTCGACCCGGCGCGCCGCATCCCCGGGCTCGACGACTCCAAGAAACTCACCGCGCGGTGCCGCCAGCAGCTCGCTGAAAAAATCCGCGACCGCGCCCTGGCCTGGGCGGTGGCCGAAATCCTCCCCGAGCGCATTGATGCCTGGAATATTTATCAAGCCTCGCGGCAAGCGATGGCGCTGGCGGTCGAGCGCCTGGCGCCGCCGGCAGATTTTGTCTTGAGCGACGCCCTGCCGCTCGATCTGTCCCTGCCCTGCCTGCCGCTAATTCACGGCGACGCCCGCTCCAACTCCATCGCCGCCGCCTCCATCCTCGCCAAGGTCCACCGCGACACTCTGCTGGAAGAGTTCGACCGCGAGTTCCCCGGCTACGGCCTGGCGCGCCACAAGGGCTACGCCACGCGCTTCCACCTCGAGCAGCTTCGCCGACAGGGGCCCACGCCGCTGCAGCGCCGCTCCTTCGCTCCCGTGCGCGCCTGCCTCTCCCTGCCCCCCGCCCTGGAGCAGAACCCCCGGCCCTCCTGAAGATTCTTCAGGGAAAACGCGATGGCTCCGCGGTATCCTTTCCCACAACGGAGGCAAGACCATGAAGATTGGATGTGTCTTGGCATTGGTGGCTTTACTTTTCCTCGAAGTTGCATCAGGGGTTTCAGCGCCGGTATCTGACGGGAAGCCACCGCGGCCTGCGCCGCTCATTGACGAGAGCAAGCTCGTGGACCTGACCTACGATTTCGACTCTTCCACCATTTACTGGCCCACGGCGCAGTCCTTCCACTGGGAGAAGGAGGCGTGGGGGAGGACAGCAAGCGGCCAATGGTACGCGGCCGGGCGCTACGCCGCCAGCGAGCACGGCGGCACGCACATGGACAGTCCCATCCACTTCGCCGAGGGCAAGCGCACGCTGGACGAGCTACCGCTGGCGCAACTCGTCGGCCCCGCGGTAGTGATTGATATCTCCGCCGCTTGTGCCAAGGACGCCGACTACGAGTTGAGCGTGGAAGACGTCGCCTCCTGGGAAAGGCAGCACGGACGCATCGCCGCAGGGACCATTGTGCTAGTACGCACCGGCTGGGGGAAGTTCTGGCCGGATCGCAAGGACTACCTTGGCGACGATACGGCCGGCGATGACAGCCATTTGCACTTCCCCGGCATTGGGCGCGAGGCGGCTGAGCTGCTGGTATCGCGGCATATCGACGGCGTCGGCATCGACACGGCTGGCGTCGACAGCGGAGCCTCGACGAAGGCCTTTGCGCACCAGGCCTTGTGCGCCGCCGACATCTATGGCCTGGAAAACGTGGCGCACCTAGAGCGCCTGCCCGCCCAGGGAGCCATGCTCATCGCACTGCCTATGAAAATCAAAGGCGGGTCAGGCGGGCCAGTAAGGATCATCGCCATCCTGCCGTAGACGAACTTCGGCGGCCTCTCGCCGCCGGTCGCTTCGTTCCGCTGCACCGGCGTCTCCCTTGCTGGCCGCGATGGAGCAGAACCCCCTGCCCTTCTAGCGGTTAACGCCCCGACCGCGCCAGCGTTGACACTCCGGCGCGCTCCGTGCTACGTTTCGCGCTTGCAGGGGATTTCTGCCTCTTTCTGCGCAGGGCTTCATGGCGGTTTTCAACAAAGCTAAAGCGGTCGAAGACGCCCAAAAGCTGGTGGCGGCGGGCAAGACCAAGGACGCTGTCGCCGCCTTCAAGGCCATCCACGCCAGGGAACCCAAAGACCAGAGCGTGCTCAACACCCTGGGCGAGATCAACGAGCGGGCCAAGAACATCCCCCAGGCGCTCGAGTACTACACCAAGCTCGCCGACCTCTACGCCAGTGATGGTTTTCTGGTGCGCTCCATCGCCGTCTACAAGAAAATTTCCAAGCTTGATCCCGTCAACACCAACGCCCTGGGACGCCTGGCCGACCTCTATTCCATGCAGGGGATGCTGGGCGACGCCCGCGCTCAGTACCTGCAACTGGTCGATGCCTTCCTCAAAGCCAATAACGCCGCCAAGGCCATGGAGGTCATGCAGAAACTCCTCGACCTCGACCCCGACAACCTCAAGATTCAGACGCGCCTGGCCGAACTCTACGAGCGCCACGGCCAGCCGCAGCAGGCCGCCGGCGTCTACCGGCGTCTCGCGCAGCATGCCCTTGCCGAAGGCAAAGCCGACGAAGGCCAGAAGTGGATGGACAAAGCCGCGGCGCTGACTCCGAACGACCCCGAGGTTCTGATCCTCAAAGCCCGTATGCAGCAGCAGGCCGGGCAGGCCGCCGACGCTATTGCCACCCTGCGGGGGATTCCCAACCTGGAGGAAAACCCCGAAGCGCAGGAAGTGCTGCTGCGCGCCCATCTTGCCGCGGGGAACCTGCCGGCCGCCGAAGAGCTGGCGGACAAGTTGTTCAGCGCCGACAAGGCGCGCTTCGCGGGCTTGTTGGAGATGGCCCAGCACGCCGCCCAGCAACAGGACGCCGCCCGCGCCCTGGGCTACCTCGAGCGCGTCGCCGAACCCGCCCTCGAGCACGACCCCCCGCATCTGCTCGACGTTGTGCGCAAGGTCGTGGCGCAGTTGCCCGACTCGGCGGAACTGCTGGACCTGATGGCCCGCGCCGCCCGCCAGTCGCACGACCACTCGGCTCAGGTCGAGGCCCTCAGTAAGCAGGCCGGCCTGGCCATGAAGCAAGAGGACTACCCCCGCGCCAAACAGCTTTACGACGAACTGGTTTCTCTCGATCCGCACAGCCCCGAGTTCACCCAGCGCTTGAACAAGGTGCGCGAGTTGCTGGGCGAGCCCGCGCTGGCCGAAGCGCCCATGGCCCAAGAGGCCCCGGCCTTCGAGATCCCGCCGCCTCCCCAAATCGAGCTCGACGAAGAAACCCAGGCCTTCGTCAACTCCACTCTCACCGACATTGACCTCTTCTCCAGCTACGGCATGGCCGACAAAGCCATCGAGCTCGCCAAAGAGTTAGTCGTTCGCGTCCCCTATCACATCATCGGCCACGAAAAGTTGCTGGATCTTTATATCGGCAACAGCAACGACTCAGGCGTCGTAGAAATCGCCGGCCGCCTCGAGCTCCTCCTGCGTCAGGCGGGAAACCGCCCGCGCGCCGATGAGGTGATGAGCCTGGCCCGCCGCTACGCCGAGAAAGCCGGCATCGCTGTTCCAGGGACGGCGCGCGCTGCCGCACCGGCACCAGCCGCCGCCCCAGCCGCCGCCACCTTCGAGATTCCGGCCGAAGCGCCAGCCGAGCCCGCCTTCGAAATCCCTGCGGCGCCCACCACCCAGGAAGTTGACCTCTCGGCCGAATGGGCCACGGCCGCCGGCGGTGAAGCCGCCCGGGTCTTCAACGCCGAAGAAGCCGCGCAGGAACTCGACTTCTACCTCGGCCAGGGAATGATCGAGGAAGCCCGCCAGGCGCTCGCCCGCTACGAAACTGCTTTCCCCGGTGAGCCGGCCTTGGTCGAGCTCGCGGGTCGCATCGAAGCGGCCAGCGCCCCGGCCGCCGAACTCCCCATCGGCGAAGAGGGCGTTTCGGAAATCGAGCTGCCCGCGATGGCCGAAGAGGAAACCGTAGCCGAGATACCGTTGGACCCGGAGGCCGCCGCTGTCGGCGCCGATGACGGGGAAACCTACGACATCGTGCTGGAAGAGCAGCCCAAGGAAGCGGCGCCTGCCGCCTCCGCCGCCGGTTTGAGCGCCGCCGATTTCTTCTCCGACCTGGCGGGAGAGCTCGACCAGGCGCTCGAAACTACCAAGGTGCCCACTGCTCCGCGCAAGGGCGCCGCTCCACCTCCACCGGCCGCCAAAGCTGCTCCGCCGCCTCCGGTGGCCGCCGGCCCCCAGCCGCCGGTCGGCGTCCTGGCCGAGGTGTTTGAAGAATTCAAGACAGAGATGGGCGCGACCGAAGAGGTCGAAGATGTCGAAAGCCACTACAACCTCGGCATCGCCTACAAGGAGATGGGCCTGCTCGACGAAGCCGTCAGCGAATTCCAGAAAGTGGCCAAGGCCGCTGAAAAGCAGAAGACCCACTCGCAGTTGTTTCAGGCCTGCACCCTGCAGGGTGTCTGCTTCATGGACAAAGGCATGCCCCAGATTGCCGTGCGCTGGTACGAGCGCGCCTTGAAGACTCCGGGCGTGGACGAGGAAGGAGCGCTGGCGCTCCGCTACGACATGGGCCTCGCCCACGAGCAGGCCGGCGACCGCAAGGCGGCGCTCGAGTGCTTTATGGAAGTCTACGGCGCAAACGTGGACTACCGCGACGTCGGCGAACGCATCCGCGAACTGCGAGGCGCGTGAGTGGCCGCGGGATGGTGCCCCGCCTCTTCCTGCTCACCGTAATCCTCTTCTGTTTCGAGATGGGCCTCTTCCTGCTGGTGCTGCCCTGGTCGGGTCTCTGGGAGCACAACTACTTTCTCTTCCGCTATCCCGAGCTGGCCGCCTGGTTGATGAATTACCGCCTGCGCGGCCTCATCTCCGGCCTCGGCCTGGTGGATATCGGCCTGGCCTGCTGGTACGCCGCCCATTTCCAGCTCATCCTGGCCGGATGGCTCGAAGGCGCGCCGCCTCCCATCCCGCGCCCGAGTCAAGCGCGCGAGTCGCTCAGCCGTGGCCAGACTGCCTGAGCGTCGGCCGCTCCTCGGCTACATTACCGACCGGAAAACTGTGGCCGGGGAGAATCTCTTGCCGCTCATCGAGCAAGCGATCGAGGCCGGGGTTGACCTGATTCAGATTCGCGAGCGCGACCTCGCGGCCGCGGCGCTGCTGCGCCTGGCAAAATCGGCGCTCGAACGCGCCCGCGGCACGGCCACGCGCGTCCTCATCAACGATCGCTTCGACGTCGCGCTCGCCGCCGGCGGGGACGGAATCCATCTGCCCAGCCACGGCCTGCCGCTGGCCGAAGTCCGCCAGCGCCATCCCCAATTGCTCATCGGCGCTTCCTGCCACAATCTCGAAGAGCTGCGCCGCGCCGACCGTGACGGCGCCGACTTCGCCCTCTTCGGCCCCGTCTTCGCCACCGCTTCCAAGAAAGACTACGGCCCGCCGCTCGGCCTCGCGTCGCTCGTCGCCGCTGTCCGCGCGGTCAAGATTCCCGTCCTGGCCCTGGGCGGTATCAGGCGGGCCAACGCGGCCGAGTGTCTCGCCGCCGGCGCCGCCGGCCTGGCCGCCATCGCGCTCTTCCAAACCAGCCCCGACCTTTCTGAGTTGGTTCGTCACCTGCGCGCCGTAGAGTAGCGGCGAGGAATGCGTTTGGGCCCGCCCCTGCGGGTCCGCATTCCTCGTCGGTAGTTCTCTCCGTTGTTGTCATTCCGACTTGTCCCGAGCAGGAGGCGAGGGAGCCCTGCCCCCGAAAGCCAGCCTTGGCAGGCATTCGGGGCGAGGAATCTGCTTTAGTCCTTTCGGAGGGCCGGCGACGAAGCTAAACTACAGCTTCGTCGCCGCTGCTAAGCCCAAGGGGAGGCCACTATGGACGCTAAGAAATTTCTCCAAGACTATGCCCGCGCCTGGGAAACCCGCGACGCCGACCTGGCCGCCAGCCTCTTCACCTCCGACGCCATCTACCAGGAAACTCCCTTTGGCGAGCCCATCGTGGGCCGCCAGGCTATCCGCGCCTACTGGGAAAACGCCACCAAGAACCAGAAAGACATTGACGTTCTCATCAAAGAGCCGCACGTGGACGGCAACCTGGTCATCGCCGAGTGGGGCACGCGCTACGCCCACCTCTCCACCGGCGCCCGCCAGGAACTGCGCGGCATCCTGCTGGCCGAGTTTGAGGGCGAGCTGGTCTCGAGCTTCCGCGAATACTGGCTCCACCGCTCCCTCTAGCGCACGCCGCCAATTGTCATTCCGAGCCCCGAAAGCCAGCCCCGAATGCCTGCCATGGCCGGCTTTCGGGGGCAGGCATTCGGGGCGAGGAACCTGCTTTCCCCCCTCTGCGTCTTCCTCTGTGTCTCTGCGCCCTCTGTGGTAAGTCTTTTTCTCGCGGCCTTGCCTGCCGGCGGGTCGGGCCTTTAGGCCCGACAATCAACGCCGCGCCCAGCGCCTTCCGCACTGCCGTAGGCCGTTGCGGAGCGCGAAGCCGCGGAGCAACACTCCTCCTCGGAACATTGCCCACCGAGTTATGCAATTATTTCTATGTCGTCCTGCTTCCTTGCTTCCTTGCTTCCCTGCCTTGCCGCGGCGCTGCTATACTTTCCCCACCGACGATTCACGCGAGGACCACCATGACCGACACCGACCTACGCTATCCCGTAGGCAAGTTCCAGAGGGAGAAAAATGTCACGCCCGAGCTGCGGCAGAAATGGATTGCCGAAATCGCTGAAGCGCCGGCGCGGATGCGGGCGGCCGTGGAAGGTCTCTCGCCCGTGCAGCTCGATACTCCTTATCGCGAGGGCGGCTGGACCGTCCGCCAGGTCGTCCACCACGTGCCCGATAGCCACTTGAACGCCTACACCCGCTTCAAGCTGGCGCTCACCGAAGAGGTGCCCACCATCAAGCCCTACGACGAAAAGCGCTGGTCGGAGCTCGACGACGCCCGCACCGCCCCCACCGAGATTTCGCTCGCCCTGCTCGACTCCCTGCACCGCCGCTGGGTGCTCTTCCTGCGCTCCCTCGAGGCCGGCGATTTCGCCCGCACCTTCAAGCATCCCGAGCTGGGCGTGCTGAACCTGGAAACCCTGCTGGCGCTCTACGCCTGGCACGGCCGCCACCACGTCGCCCACATCACCTCCCTCCGCCACCGCCTCGGCTGGTAGTCCCCGGAGAAGCCTGCCGTGAAACAGTCTTTCGGGCCCAAAGAAGAAAACCCGGAGCGTAAGCGCCGACGACGGTCAGAGCCAGCCCCGTCTTCTCGGACTAAGCTCCGACCGGAAGTCGCCGCGCACTTCCGGCAATCTGTGGCCAAGAATCGGAAGCTCCTGCAGCTTCTGGCTAAACCCAAAACTCTATCTAGCTGATCACCCCCACTCTCAAGCGCACCACCTCGCGCCGACCTCCCAGCCCCCTCTGTCATCCCGAGCCCCGATCCCGAAGGTTCGGGATTCGGGGCGAGGGATCTGCTTCTCTCACTTATGTAGGGGAGGGGCCTTGCTTCGTAGCAACGTTGCTTCGTTGCTTCGTTTCTTCGTTGCTTCCTTGCCTCCTTGCTTGCTCCGCTAGACACCCTTCGAACCCCCTCCCTATAATGAGTTGGTGAGTACCCGCGGACGCATCCTCGCTCACGACCCCCTCGGCTGAAGAGCTATGAATAAGTTTCGCGTTGTCCTTCGATTTGTCTCGCTGAGCTTTCTTGTGTTGGCCACCCTAGCGCCAGCTCAAGGTCCTGCCTCAGAGGTTGGGACCTTGCAGGGCGTAGTAACCGATTCAAGGGGAGCTCCGCGTGCTGGGGCCAGTGTTGTGATTCAATATTGGAGGAAGCTAGACGAACGCGGAATGGACCGGGTAGCCGTATACGAGCCTGCGGTCTATACGGGCTCCGAAGGACAGTTTTCCGTCCAATTACGGCCGGAGACCTACGAGGTCTTCATCGCTCACCTTACCTTGTCGCCCTTTGCCAAAAAGATAAAAATCGAGCCGGGCAAGGAGACTTGGCTAAAGTGCAAACTCCGTCCCGCTGGCGTAACCATCACATTGGCCCCCAGTCCCATTTCTGCTCCGGAGACTGGAAGCCTGAAGGACGTAGTAAGCGACGAGTACGGAGCTGTGGTTCCTCGGGCTAGTATTCTGATTCAGCACTGGATAAGGCTTGACGAAGGCAAACCCCATTGGGTGCCTGTAAGCGAGCCGGCGGCCTACACCGACGCTGAAGGTCGCTTTTCCATCCAACTGGTAGCTGGAGTTTACGACGTTTTTGTTTCTACTCCCGGGTTATCGCCTTTCGCTAAAAAGATAAAAATTAAAGCCCGGAAGGTCACAAAACTAGACAGCAAGCTCCGTTGCGATCCTGCGTTTTGCGAGGTGGTTTACTAAAGCTGCAACCGGTCAAACGCCAAGCCGCGCCGCGCTAGACACTGTTTGAACCCCCTCCCTATAATGACTTGGTGAGTACCCACGGACGCATCCTTGCCCTCGACTCTCTCGGCTGGTGAACGGCTATGAATAAGCTTCGCGTTGTCATTCGATTCATCTTGCTGAGTTTTCTCCTGTCCGCCACACTAACCCCCGCTCAGGTTCCCGCTTCAGAGATGGGCACCTTGCAGGGCGTGGTAACCGATGCAAACGGAGCGGTGCGTCGCGGGGCCAGTGTTTTGATTCAGCACTGGAGGCAGCTAGACAACTACGGAAGCCGTTGGGAAGCTGTATACGAATCTGTGATCTACACGGACTCCGAGGGACGGTTTTCCGTCCAATTGCCGCCGGACACATACGATGTCTTCATTGCTCATCTCACCTTGTCGCCTTTCGCCAAAAAGATAAAAATCGAAGGCGGTAAGGTGACGGCGTTAGACTGTGAACTGCCCTTGGACCCCTAACTGAGCTAGTTGAATAAACCTGCAAGCAGCAACCGCCTTGAGGCCCATCCCACGCGATTAGATACGCCGGCAGGCCTTCGACGCGAGCTAGACACTGTTTGAACGCCCTCCCTATAATGAGTTGGTGAGTACCCGCGGACGCATCCTCGCCCTCGACCTGGGCAGCAAAACCCTCGGCCTGGCCGTCAGCGACCCCCTCGGCATCACCGCCCAGGGCCTCCCCACCCTCAAGCGCACCCACCAGCGCGCCGACCTCGAGCGCCTGCGCGAGCTGGTGAACGCCTACCAGGTCGAGCGCATTGTGGTCGGCCACCCCCTGCACCTCAAAGGCTACGCTGCCGCCCGCGCCCTGGAGGCCGAGCGCTTCGCCGGATGGCTCCGCCGCGACCTCAAGCTGCCCGTCGACCTCTTCGACGAGCGCCTGACCACCGCCGAAGCCGAGCGCCTGGTGCGCGAATCAGGCTCCTCGGGCCGCCGTCCCTCCCGCCTCCGCCAGGAAAAGCAGAAGGGCGCCATTGACCAGATTGCCGCCACCCTCCTCCTGCAAACTTATCTCGACCACGCGCGCGCCCTGGCCGAGCAACCCCCCGACGAGCTTTAATGCTTTCGCGCCCTCCCCCGCGTCGCCGGCGTCTCCTGCTTCTCGTCCTTGTGCTCCTCGTGTTGCTGTTTCTCGCTCTCCTCTATCTGCCCTACCCCGTGTCGTCGGGCGAGGTGGTGCTGGTGATTGAACAAGGCATGAGCCGGCGCGCCATCGCCGACCGGCTGGCCCAGCGCGGCGTGCTCGTCTCCCGCTGGCCCTTTCTCCTCTACGCCTACGCCCATCGCGGCCAGAGCCTGAAGGCCGGCCAGTATTCCTTTCGCGGGCCGCTCAGCGCGCTCGATGTCTTTGACAAACTGGCCCGGGGCGAAGTCCACCTTTACCCGCTTACCATTCCCGAAGGCTACACGCGCTGGGAGATGGCCGACGAAGTGGCGCGCCTCCAATTGGCGCCGCGCGCCGCCTTCCTCGCCGCCACCGAAAACGCTGCCCTCATCCGCGACCTGGCGCCGGAAGCCAAAAATCTCGAGGGCTACCTCTTCCCCGACACCTACTATTTCGCCCGGCCTGCCGACCCCGCCGCCATGGTGCGCGCCATGGTGGAGCGCTTCCGCGCCGTCTACGCGACCCTGCAGAGAAAACCCGCCAACCCGCACCCGTTCTCCCCCCATCAGTTGACCACCCTGGCCTCGCTGGTGGAAAAGGAAACGGGAATCGCTGAAGAGCGCGGCCTGGTGGCCGCCGTGTTTTACAACCGGCTGGCCCGCGATATGGCGCTGGCCTGCGACCCCACGGTGATTTACGCCAAGCGCCTGGCCAACGGGGGCGAGTTTGACGGCTTCATCCGTGTCTCCGACCTCGAGCGCCGCTCCCCCTACAACACCTACCTGCGCCCCGGCCTCCCTCCCGGCCCCATCGCCTCCCCCGGCCGCGCCGCCCTGGCCGCCGCCCTCTCCCCGCCCCGCTCCGACTACCTCTACTTCGTCAGCAACCTCCGCGGCGGGCACGTCTTTGCGTCGAAATCAGCCGAACATACGCGCAATGTGGCCCGTTACCGTCGGCTGCGTTCCCAGCAAGACTCCTCCCCGAATCGTTAGCCCCGCGGTCTTTCGGTTTTGTCGGCGGTCGGCTACACTGCTGATGGGGGAGCGCTGAAGAGATTTGGTGAACCGGAACACAGCCATGAAGGCGGTCTTCTTGGTCGCGCTGCTAGTGGGCCTGGCGGCGTGCGGGGTGTTGGACGTAAAAAAGACGGAGCGCCTGCCGCCGGAAAAAACTCTTCCACTGCGCACTGCCACTCTCGATGAACTTCTGGAAAAACTTCGCCAACAGGAAGCTTCCGTTACCACCATCAATGCCGTGGCGGAACTCCAGCCTTCTACCGGCTCCGCCTACAGCGGCGTCATCGAGGAGTACCACGATGTCCGCACTTTCATCCTCGCCGAGCGGCGCCCGGCGAGCGCCGGAGCCAGTGGCGAAGCGGCCAAGGAAGCGCGCACCGTCCGCCTGATCGGGCAGGCGCCCGTGGTGCGCAAGACCATCTTCGACATGGTGGCGGATGAAGACGGCTTCCGCGTGCTCATTCCTCCCAAAAACAAGTTCATTGTGGGGCCCAACGAAGTCCGGCGACTGAGCTCGAAGCCCATCGAAAATCTGCGCCCGCAACATCTTTTCGACGCCCTTTTTCCCGCGGGCCCGCAGGCGGGCGCCGTGCACCTCTTCGAAGAGAACGAATTCAACGGCGAGCGCTTCTACGCCGTAACGGAGATCCTTCCCGCCGAAGGTCCGCGCTGGCGGCTCGGGCGGCGGTGGTGGTTCGAGCGCAGCCAGTTGGAGCTGGTGCGCCTGCAGCGATTCGACCCCGAGGGGCGTCTCGTAACCGACGTGCATTATGCCGAATGGCGCAGCCGCAAGGGCACGTCTTATCCGAAGACCATCGAGCTGGTGCGTCCGCAAGAAGATTACCGGCTGACGCTCATTGTCAAGGAAATCACGCTCAACGAGCCGCTCGACCCGGAAAAGTTCCGGCTGGAGCAACCACCGGGGGTGGAGTTGGTGGATCTGTCTAAGCCGGCCCAGGAAGAAAAGCCATGAACGCCCTACGGGCCATGATCCTCGGCAACCTGATGCATCGGCCGTTGCGCACGCTCATCACCATTGTGGCGGTGGGTGCCGAAGTCTGCCTGGTGGTGGTCATCGTGGGGCTGACCACCGGAGTGCTGCAAGAAACCGCCAAGCGCATCGAAGGCGTGGGCGCCGACTTGATGCTCCAACCACCGGCCTCGAACTTCCTGCTGGCCTTCAGCGGGGCGCCTATGCCCGTCAAGATTCAGGAGAAGCTTGACGCCATCCCCCACGTAGCGGCGGTGGCGCCCGTGCTGTTGCAGTTCGTCACCAGCGGCGGGCTCGATACCGTGTACGGGATTGACCTGGAGCGGTTCACCGCCGTCAGCCACGGCTTCGTCTACCACGCCGGCGGCCCCTTTGAGAGATCGACCGATGTGCTGGTGGATGATTGGTACGCCAAGGCCAAGAACCTGAAGGTGGGCGATACCTTGCGGCTGTTTGAAAACGACTTCCGGGTGCGGGGCATCGTCGAGCACGGGAAAGGGGCGCGGCTGTTTGTGCCCCTGGAGCGCCTCCAGGACCTCTCGGCGGCGCACGACAAGGCGTCGCTATTTTTCATCCGCGTGGACGAGCCCAAGAACATCGAGGCGGTGTCCGAGGAAATGCGCAAACTGTTTCCGCGCCACCAGCTCCGGCTGGTGCGGGAATTCTTCGACATCATGACCTCTTCGCGCCTGCCGGGCCTGAATGAGTTCGTCAACTCGATGATCGCCCTGGCGTTCGCCGTGGGTTTCCTGGTGATTTTTCTCGCCATGTACACCACCATCCTGGAACGCACGCGCGAGATCGGCATCCTGAAGTCCATGGGCGCTTCCAAGTTCGATATCGTGGTGCTGGTTCTGCGGGAATCGCTGCTGCTCTGCGCGGCCGGGTCGGCGCTCGGGATCGGCTTCAGCTACGGGGCGGCGGCGGGGCTGAAGGCGGCCTTCCCCACCCTCACGGTTCTCATCACATTCGGCTGGCTTTTCAAGGCCATAGCCCTGGCCGTCGTCGGCGGGGCGATAGGAGCTGCTTACCCCGCCTGGCTCGCCGCCCGGCAGGATGCCATCGTCGCTCTAGCCTACGAGTAAGCTTCCTCTCCCACGCCGGCCATGGCTTCGGCGGGGGCGGGCTCCGTCGGAACAGGAACGGGAGCCGGCTGCTGGCGCTGATACCAAATGGTCTCAGCGGCGCGCTGCCACAGGCGCGTCGCCGCCCACAGCAGCACCACCGCTTGCCCCACGAGAAAACTCACGCCAACGGCCTGCGCAGGCACGAATCGAATCCAAAACCAGAAAAGGAACGCCGCGCCCACCCAGGCCACGAGGCTGATGCGGAGGTAAAGCCAGAAGAGCGAGCCGAAGTGGGCCAGGGTGAACTTCCCCGCGCGCCAGACCGTGC
>CAYTXK010000009.1:20964-24439 GCA_964441645.1 uncultured Acidobacteriota bacterium | reverse complement strand
GGAGGTCAGCGCTTATATCTACTGCACGTGTAGTAATACAAGTCGGCCTCTCCGGCCCTTGCCGGCCCTGGGCCCAAGTCTCAAAGCGCTCTGCTACTACTTCTACGTTGGAAATGTGGCAGGTGCGAGCCACTTCTTGCAGGAAGACGGCGCGCTTGCGGCGGGCCTCGACCAACGTAACTCGGAGCTCTGGCAGAGCCAACTTCAACGCCAAGCCGGGAAACCCCGCGCCGGAGCCAACATCCACCAACCAGCCGCGGAAAGAAACAACCGTGGTCAAGAACAACGATTCACCGAAGAGGCGGCGAACCATAGCGCGCGGCTCACGCAGGCCGGTGAGATTGATGCGGCGGTTCCAACGCGCCAGCAACTCCAAGTAGGCGCGCAACTGAGTCAAACCCTTGGGAGGCAAGACCACGTTGTAGGCGGCCAGTTCGGCGGCGATTTCCGGCTCTGAGAGAAGCTCGGCCACGCTGGCTCGATCAGGGACGAGGTTCTTTTTCCGTCACGCGCGCTACAGCGCGGATCACATCGTACTTGGTGAGAATGTCGTATTTGGCCGGCGCGAGCTCCACGAAAACCGCCGGCGAGCCGCTGGTGATGAGCTCGGAGACCTGAACGATGGGGGTAGCGGCGGGCACCACCGGAAAGGGCTTGGCCATGACCTCGCGGATCAAAACCTTGCGCAAGTCGCGGCCTTCGAGCGCCAGCTTCAGCACGTGGTCTTCATAGACGGCGCCTACCGGAACCTCGTTCTCGAACACCGGCACCTGCGAGACATCCTCGCTCTGCATCAGACGCAGGGCGTGATAGACGGTCTGGTAGGGCTGCACGGAGAGCAACTCACGCGGGCCGCTGGCCGCCACTTTGCTGCGCACCAGGTCTTCGGCCGAGACCCGAATCTCTTCCTCGAGATAGCGGTTGTCGCGCATCCACTCGTCGTTATAAACCTTGCTCAAGTAGCGCATCCCGCTATCGGGGAGAAAAGCCACCACAAAGCCCTCGCCACCCAGCCCCTTCGCCACCTGGAGCGCGGCGTAAACACAGCCGCCGCCCGAGCCGCCGGTGAAAATGGCTTTCTGGCGGGCCAGGCGGCGGGTCCAGAGGAAGCAGTCGCGGTCGGTAATCTGGAGGATGTCGTCGAGGACGGAGAGGTCCATAGTTTTGGGGAAGAAGTCTTCTCCGATCCCTTCCACCACATACGTAGTAGCTTTACCCACCTTGCCGGTCTTAAAAAACTCATAGTAGAGGGAGCCGATGGGGTCTACCCCTACCACCTTTACCTGGGGGTTCTTCTCCTTCAGGTAGCGGGCGACGCCGGTAACCGTGCCGCCGGTGCCCAAACCGATGACAAAGTGGGTGATCTTGCCCTCGCTATCCTCCCAGATTTCCGGCCCCGTCGTCTTGTAATGCGCCTCGATGTTCATGGGGTTTTCGTACTGGTTGGGGTAGTAGGAGTTGGGGAGGGTAGCGGCGAGCTTGCGGGCGACGGAGTAATAGCTGCGGGGGTCTTCGGGCTCGACGGCGGTAGGGCAGACGATGACCTCGGCGCCCAGGGCCTTCAGCAAGTCGATCTTCTCTTTCGACTGCTTATCGGTAATGGTGAAGATGACCTTGTAGCCGCGCACAGCGGCCAGCAGCGCAAGTCCCATGCCGGTGTTGCCGCTGGTGCCTTCGATGATGGTGCCGCCGGGCTTGAGCAGGCCGCGGCGCTCGGCGTCGTCAATCATAGTGATGGCGATGCGGTCTTTGACCGAGCCGCCCGGGTTCATGTAGTCCACTTTGACGTAGACTTCGGCCTTCAGGCCCTCGGTGAGGCGATTGAGACGCACCAGCGGGGTGTGGCCGACGGCCTCGAGGATGTTCCGGCAGCGCATGGCGAAGAAGTTGGAGCGCCACTAGTCTAGCACCGGGTGCGGCTAGAGGCACGGCGATTCATAGTCTTCGGGAAAACAAAAGAAGCAGATTCCTCGCCGCCACGGCATTCAAGGGCTCGGAATGACAAAGAGTCTTAGGGGAGTTTTTGCTTGCGTCGCGCGGGGGTTTGCGCGACACTCGCGGGAGCTTCGCCGCCGTGGGCACCTCCCGCAAGGGACGGAGCGGGCGGCGCCAACAGGAGTCAGTCCCTTCGTTCCGCACGAGCGGAACTCAGGGCAAGCAGGACAAGGGGGCCTTATGGGGAAATGGCTAGGATCCAACAAACCACCGGCCGGCGCGGAAGACTGGATCGGCTTTCTCGACCGCGGGGTGAAGCTCGAAGGCACGCTCGAGCTGATGGGGACGTTCCGGATTGACGGCGAAGTGAAAGGCACGGTGCGTTGCAAGGAGCGGCTGATTATCGGCGAGAACGGCCGCGTAGAAGGCGAGATTGAAGCCGGCGTGGTCTCGGTGTCGGGCCGGATTCAGGGCACGGTGCGCGGCACGCAGCGGGTTGAGATTCTTCCCAGCGGCTCCGTGGAAGGGGAAGTGCACACCACCTGCCTGGTCATTGAAGCCGGCGGGGTGATTGACGGCCGCTGCCACATGAAGGCGCAGCCCAAGGGCGCGACGGCAGCGGCGCGGCCCATGCCGCTGGCGGCGCAGGCCTCGGGCACAGGCGACTAGCAGAAATCAGACGTCCGTACTTCAGGGGCTAAAGCCCTCTTTTCCACTCTACGCTGAAAGGGAACACCGCTTATGGCCATCACACCGTATCTCTATTACGAAGACGTTGGTCGCGCTCTGAGGTTCTTGACCAAGGCATTCGGCTTCCGCAAGTACGGCGTCCAGGTGCGGGGCCGGGACGGCAAGATCAATCACGCCGCGATGAAGCTTGGCGACGCCCTGATCATGATGGGGCGTCCCGCCTCCGGTTATCGCAATCCGAAACGACTTGGCCAGGCCACGCAGAGCCTGTACATCAATGTGAAGGGCGTCGACAGACATTTTCAACGCGCGCGGAAAGCTGGTGCCATCATCCTCGAGGAACCCGCCGACACGGAGTACGGGCATCGGCGTTATGGGGCGACGGATCCTGAAGGTCATGAGTGGTACTTTGGGCAGGACATTCGCCGTCAGAAATCGAAACCCAAAACCCGTTAAGAAACCGACGATGCGCAATTGAAGGGGATCGTTCGAGCCCCCAACGAACCGGGAAGTCCTATCTACTTTCATAAAGTAAAAATACAATCTAAGACTCGATGTCGCGCCTGAAGGCGCGACCCACAAAGCTAGCTCTCTTAGCGGGCTTCGAGGGTGGGGCGGGCGGCGTCGATCAGATGCTGCGGAACCTCCAGCGGCACGCTCGAGTGGTATTTCTCGCGCGCCGATTGGATGCAGACGCCCCCCAGCGTGCACCTGGGGTGGCACTCGACCGGATAGGCGCAATAGGTCACCAAGCGAATGGTCTTGCAGGCACCGCACATCAGGTAGTAGACGGTGCGCACCTGTTGGTCGGCGGGATGCGGGCAGGCGTTCATCGGCGGCCATTATAGTG
>CAYTXK010000009.1:0-20954 GCA_964441645.1 uncultured Acidobacteriota bacterium | reverse complement strand
TCGGCGCCGGTTCGGAACAACTTATTGCTTACCGGCTGCGGTGTGGCGCGCCGGGGTATAATCGCCAAATTGCGAAAGGAGGCAACGTGGCGGAGGACATGGTCAAGGCGGCGCCGAGCAAAGCGCCGCGGCTGACCGAAGCCAGCAAAGCGGCGGGTTGAGCGTCGAAGCTCGCGCCAGCGGTGCTGGACGCGGTCTTGCGCAAACTGCCGTCACCGAACGACCCTAATCTGCTGGTGGGATTCGCCACCAGCGATGACGCGGGGGTGTATCGTCTCTCGGACGAGCTGGCGCTGGTGCAGACGGTGGATTTTTTCACGCCCATCGTGGACGACCCCTACACCTACGGGCAAATCGCCGCCGCCAACTCGCTCTCCGATGTCTACGCCATGGGCGGGCGGCCGCTGACGGCGCTGAGCGTGGTGGCTTTCCCCGAAAAGGGCGACACCGCCGTGCTGGAAAAAATTCTCGCCGGCGGCTGGAGCAAGATGGCCGAGGCCGGCTGCACGGTGGTGGGCGGGCACTCGATTCGCGACGAGGAACTCAAGTTCGGCTTCGCCGTCACCGGCACCATCCACCCCAAGAAAATCTGGCGCAATGCCGGCGCGCGCCCGGGCGACAAGCTCCTGCTGACCAAGCCCCTCGGCACCGGCGTCATCACCACCGCCATCAAGCGCGGCGCCGCGCGCCTGGAGTGGGTCGAAGCTGCGGTGCGCGCCATGCTGCAGTTGAACCGCGCCGCCGCCGATGCGCTCGCCTCGCTTGATGCTGCTGTGCACGCGGCCACCGACGTCACCGGCTTTGGCTTGCTCGGCCACGCCCGGGAAATGGCGGTGGCCAGCGATGTCAGCCTGGTGATTGAGAGCCACGCGATTGAATTCCTCGAGGGCGCGCTCGAGTGCGCCCGTGGCGGCTACTTAGCCGGCGGGCTCAAGAACAACCGCGACTTCCTCGGCGGCTGCGTCGAGTTCGGGACCACGGTTTCGCCCGAGGTCCAGAGCCTGCTCTACGACCCGCAGACTTCCGGGGGCCTGCTGGTCGCCGTTGCCCCGGAACAACTCGACGCCGCGCAAAAAGCCCTGCGCACGGCCGGCTGTACCGCGATGCTCATCGGCGAAGTGGTGCCGAAAACCTCCCCGCTCATCTCCGTCCGCTAACTTTTTCTCCCCTTTCTTGTCCTGCTCGTCCGCCTGTGCTCTAATAGCGGCACTTCCAGCGGGTCGGGGTACGCGCAAACCATGGGAGACGCAGTTTGGATCCTGCTCGCCATTCTGATCGGCGCTGCCTATTTGCTTCTTCCCATCCTGGCCATCAGCGCCTACATCCGCGTGCGGCGGCTGGAGCGGCGGGAACGGAAAGACCAGCACCTGGCGCCGGCGGCCCTCGATGCGCTCACCGGGCGTATCAACGCGCTCGCCGCAAAACTGGACGAAGTTGAGAAGAGGCTAGCTGGAATGGCTGTAGCCCCAGCCGTCACCGCGGCGCCCGCACCGCCCCCGACGCCACCGCCTGCACCTCTGCCGGGCGTGGGCCTGACCCCGTCTCCTCCTCCGTCGCCAGCCCGCCCAGCCGCGGCCGTGCCCCCACCGCCCGTCCCAACCCCGCCGCCGCCCGCCCAGCCGCGCGCTGCGGGCATTGACCTCGAAACCCTGATTGCCGGGCGCTGGCTCAACCGCATCGGCATTGTGGCGCTGCTGGTGGCCACGGCCTTCTTCCTCAAGTACGCCTTCGAAAACGACTGGGTGGGACCGAGCGGGCGGGTGGCGATTGGCTTGCTGGCCGGCACCGCTTTGCTGGTTTACAGCCAATGGCTGCTGCGCCGCGGCTACCTCTACTTCTCGGAAGGCATCGCCGGGCTGGCCGCGGGCGTGCTCTACCTCTCGCTCTACGCCGGCTGGGACTACTACAAGCTTTTCTCCCAAGCGGCCGCGTTCGGCGGCATGGTGGTAGTGACGGCGGCGATGGTGGCCATCGCCGTCGGCCGCGATTCGCAACGCATCGCGCTATTGGCCGTGGTGGGCGGGATGCTGACGCCGGCCCTGGTCAGCACCGGCACCGACCAGCAGGTGATTCTCTTCAGCTATCTCGCCGTGCTCGACGCCGGCCTGCTGGCGCTCGCCCACCGGCGCGACTGGCGCGCGGTGGAGTTCACGGCCTTTGTCGGCTCGCAGATTTATTTCTGGACCTGGTACGCCGCGTTCTACAACGACGGAAAGCTCGAGCGCACCGCCGCTTTCGCCACGCTGTTCTTCGTCTTGTTCGCCGCTCTGCCCGTGCTGCGCAGCCGCCGGCTGGTCACGTTGTCCGGGCCGCAGGTGGCGCTGGTGCTGGCCAACGCTTCGCTTTATCTCCTGGCACTGCGGACAATCCTCTGGCCCGAGCGCCGCTGGACACTGACGCTGGCGGTGCTTGCGCTCGCGGCCGGCCACCTGGTGGTTGCCAACAAGGCCCCGGCGCCGCGCCCGGGCCCCTCGACTCCGCTCGGGACAGGTGAACGAGCACTGGTGCGACTCCTTTATGCCGGGCTGGCGCTCACTTTCGTTACGCTGGCCATTCCCATCCGCCTCGAAGGCCGCTGGATCACCATCGCCTGGGCCATCCAGGGCGTGGTGCTGATCTGGAGCGGGTTCCAAGCAGCCGTGCCCGCGCTGCGGCGAGCGGGCTTACTGCTCTTCGCCATCGTCGCCTTTCGTTTGCTGGTGATTCCGATCGCCGGCGACCAACTGCTGTGGAATGCGCGCTTCGCCGTGTTTGCGGTGGCGGTGGCCTGCTTCGGAGCGGCGCTCTATTTCGCCCGGCAGCACGCCGATCAACTCGATTCCGGCGAAACAGGTATCTTTGGTCTGCTGGGCGTGGGGGCGAACGTCTTCGCCCTGCTGGCGCTCTCGCTCGAGGTCTGGCACCACTTTGACCGCCAGCGGGCCGCTTGGGGGAATGAGGCCGAGCTGGGGCAGCAACTGGGGCTGTCACTGCTGTGGACGCTCTACGCCACGGCGCTGATTCTGCTGGGGGTGCGCACCGGCCGCGCCGTGCTGCGCTGGCAGGCGCTGGCGCTCTTCGGCTTCGTGGTCGCCAAGGTGTTTCTCTACGACCTGTGGCTCCTCGAGCGCGCCTACCGCATCATCTCCTTCGTGGTGCTGGGCGTGGTGTTGCTGGTGGTTTCGTTCCTCTACCAGCGGCATCTGGCCGCCCGGCGGGAGGAGCAAGGGTGAGGCGCTGGCTGCTGGTCGGCGTGGGCCTGATGGTTCTGGGCCCGCTGCCTCCGGCGTGGGACCACTGGCGCTACGCGCGCCCGCTGGAGTTGCCCGCCACGGAAGCACCGCAGTTGGTGAAGGTCACGCTGCCCCTGGAGGTTTACGGGCAGGCGCAACCGAGCCTGGCCGACCTGCGCCTGATTGACGACACCGGCCAAGAAGTTCCTTTTGTCCTGCACTGGCGCCGCGGCAAGCACGAGAGTCGCTGGCTCGAAGCTAAGCTGGGGGAAGTCAGCCTCGTCCGCGGACAGTTCACGCAAGTCCTGGTTGATCTCGGCCCCGAGGCGCCGGCGCACAATTCACTGCAACTGGAAACCGACGAGCGCGAGTTCTTCCGCCGTGTGGAGCTGGCGGTGAGCGACGACGGGCGCCAGTGGCGCATCCTGCAGCAGCAGGTGCCCATTTACCGCTTCGAGAAGGAGCGCCTGGGGGGAAGCCAGTCCGTCAGCTACACCGAGACGAGTGCCCGTTACCTGCGGCTGCGCATCAGTGATGGTGGCGAGCTTTTCTCCGTGCGCGGGGTGCGCGTGGCGCACCAGGTGAGCGAAGAAGCGGAACTGGTGGCGCTTTCGGCCCGCTTCGTCTCCAAGCCCGACGCTCCGCCGGGGAAGAGCTGGTGGCAGGTGGACTTCGGAAGCAAGGGCGTGCCGGTGTCGGAGGTGCGCTTTGCCGTGCCCGAGGGGCAATTCCATCGCCCGGTGGAAGTGATGACCAGCGATGACGGCGAGCACTGGTCGCGGGTGGCGACGGGGGAAATTTATCGCCTGGCGTCGCGCGCGGGCACTCGCTCCGCCGACAGAACTGGCGCTTCCAATTCGCTGCGGGTTACCTTTGAAGAGGGCCGAGGGCGCTACTGGCTGGTGGTAGTGCTGAACCGCAACGATGCGCCGCTGGAAAACGTCAGCCTGGAGCTCTGGGGCACGCCGCGCCACCTCATCTTCCGTCAGCAGCCCCGCCACAGCTACCGGCTGATTTACGCCAACGAAAACGCGCACACCCCGCAGTACGAAATGGCGCGCTTGACCGACGCCAAGGAGTTTGAAGCGGCGGCCGCTGGCGGCGTGGGCGGCGAGGAAACCAACACGGCGTACGCCGACCCGCGGCCCTGGAGCGAGCGCCACCCCGAAGTGTTGTGGACGGTCCTGGGCGTTACGGTCGCCGTCCTGCTGGTGCTGGCCTTGCGCTCCCTCCGCCAATCCGCCTGAAACCGCCAACATCTGCTTGACAACCGGGCGCACCCCGGAGCAAATAGGCATTTCTCACCGGATGAATCGCCATCAGGAGGTCGTCATGTCCAGGGTTCGCCTCTTTCTCTGCCTGGTTGTCTCGCTGCTCGGCACAATTGCCATCGTTGCCTTCACGCCGCCTGCCTTCGCACAGGCGGGCAAGCCCGCGTTCACGTTGGAGCAAATCCTGAGCTCGCCCTTTCCCTCTGATCTGACCGCGGCGCCTGCCGGCGGCAGGGTCGCCTGGGTGTTCGACGACCACGGCTCGCGCAACCTCTGGGTGGCCGAGCCGCCCGACTACAAAGGGCGGCAACTGACAAAGTACACGGGGGACGACGGCCAGGAAATCACCGAGCTGCGCTGGAGCCCGGACGGGCGCTCCCTCGTCTATGTGCGCGGCGGGGAGACGAATCGCAACGGCGAGTACCCGAACCCGACACTGGAAGTCAGTGGAATCGAGCAGACCATCTGGGTGGTGTCGCTCGATGCCGGCGAGCCCAAGAAACTCGGCGAAGGCCATTCGCCGCAAGTCTCGCCCAAGGGCGACCGGGTAGCCTTCGTCAAGAAAGACCAGGTGTGGTCCGCGCCGCTCGACGCCAGCGGCCAGCCCGAGCAGTTGATTCACGCCCGCGGTGAGGCCGACGAGCTTAACTTTTCGCCCGATGGCTCGCGGCTTGGCTTCGTCAGCCGGCGCGGCGATCACAGCTTCATCGGCGTGTACGACGTGGCCGCCAAGACGCTGCGCTACCTCGACCCCTCGACCGACCGCGACACCTGGCCGGCCTGGTCGCCCGACGGCCGGCAGATTGCCTTCGTGCGCATCCCGGCCCCGCGCACCCTCTTCACCTTCGGGCCCAAGCGCGAAGCCCAGCCGTGGTCGATCCGTGTGGCGGAGGTGGCAAGCGGCAAGAGCCGAGAAGTCTGGCGGGCCGAGAAGGGTAGAGGCAGCGTGTTTCGCGGCGTCGTCGCCGAGAACGAAATTTTCTGGGCCGCTGGCGACCGCCTTGTTTTTCCCTGGGAGCGCGACGGCTGGACCCACCTCTATTCGGTGGCGGCGAGCGGCGGCCCAGCCACGCTTCTTACGCCGGGCAACTTCGAGGTCGAGCACGTCTCGCTCAGCCCCGACCGCAAAGAAGTCATCTTCTCCTCGAACCAGGACGACATTGACCACCGGCACCTCTGGCGCGTGGCCGTAGCAGGCGGTAAGCCCGCCGCCGTCACCACGGGCCAGGGCCTGGAGTGGTCACCGGTGATGACCAGCGACTCGAAGGCCATCGCCTTTCTCGCCTCTGGCGCCCGCGAGCCCGCGCACGCCGAAATTCTCTTGGGAGGAACGCGGCGCGACCTGGCCCCGGGGACGCTCCCGACCGACTTTCCGGAAAGCGCGCTGGCCGTTCCCCAGCAAGTCATCTACGCGGCCTCGGACGGCCTCGAGAACCACGGGCAACTGTTTCTCCCGCCTGACCTCAAGCCCGGCGAGCGCCGCCCGGCGGTGATTTTCTTCCACGGCGGCTCGCGCCGGCAGATGCTGCTGGGCTGGCACTACATGTACTACTACCACAACGCCTACGCGCTTAATCAGTACCTGGCCAGCCGCGGCTACGTCGTGCTCTCGGGGAACTACCGCAGCGGCATCGGCTACGGGATGGAGTTCCGCGAAGCGCTCAACTACGGCGCCCACGGCGCCAGCGAGTTCAACGACGTGATGGGCGCCGGGCTCTACCTGCGCAGCCGGCCCGACGTCGACCCCAAGCGCATCGGCCTCTGGGGCGGCTCCTACGGCGGCTACCTCACCGCGCTAGCGCTGGCGCGCGCTTCCGATTTGTTTGCCGCCGGGGTCGACCTGCACGGCGTCCACGACTGGAACCAGGTGATTCGCAACTTCGAGCCTACCTACGACCCCAAGAAGCAGGAGGAGTTGGCGCGGCGGGCCTTCGAGTCTTCCCCCATGGCCTCGGTGAAAGACTGGCGCTCGCCGGTGCTGCTCATCCACGGCGACGACGACCGCAACGTGCCTTTCAGTGAAACCGTGGACCTGGTCGAGCAGCTTCGCACGCAGGGCGTGGAGTTTGAGGAGCTCGTCTTTCCCGATGACGTGCACGACTTCCTGCTGCACGCCCATTGGCTCGCCGCCTACCACGCCGCCGCCGACTTTTTCGACCGCCACCTGAAGTAAGGAATCCGCGATTCATTTGAGAGGAGGACGCATGCGCACTCGTCGACTGATGGGGTCCCTCTGTGGGAGCTTGCTCGCGCTGGGCTTGCTGCCCGCGGGGGCCGGGGAGGAGGGGATTCGCGGGTTTACGCCGGAGAGGAGCGCTGCGCAGCGACAACTGGAGCAGAAATTCCTCGCGGGGCCCGACGCCAAGCGCGCCGAAGCCACCCACGAAAAACTCACTCTCGAGCCGCACGTGGCCGGCAGCGAAGCTGACCGCCGCGTGGCCAACTACATCCTGGGCGAGCTGCGCGCCGCCGGACTCCAAGCCGAAATCGAGGAGTTCCAGGTGCTGCTGCCCGAGCCGCGCTCCATCAAGTTCGACCTGCTGGCGCCGGTCAAGTTTTCCGGGCCGCGCCCCGAGCGCGTCCCGGAAGACCCGGCCTCGAACGACCCGCGCACCCTGCCCGGCTTCAACGGTTACTCCGCCTCGGGCGATGTCACCGCCGACGTCGTCTACGCCAACTACGGCCTGCCGCCAGACTACGCCCGCCTGAAGGCCGAAGGCATTTCCGTGGAAGGGAAAATCGTCCTGGCCCGCTACGGCGAGAGCTTCCGCGGGGTCAAGGCCAAGGTGGCCGAAGAAAACAAGGTCGCCGCGCTCATCATCTTCTCCGACCCGGAGGACGACGGCTACCACGCCGGCGACACCTACCCCAAAGGCCCCTGGCGGCCCGCCTCCGGCGTGCAGCGCGGCTCCATCCTCTACTGGTTTGCTTATGCCGGCGACCCGACCACGCCCGGGGCGGCGGCTACGGCTGGCGCGGGACGGCTCGACGCCGCCAGCCGCATCAGCCTGCCGAAGATCCCCGTGATTCCCATTTCTTACGACGACGCCCGGCCCATCCTCGAAAACCTGGGCGGCAAGGCGGCGCCGGGCGAGTGGCAGGGCGGGCTGCCCTTCACCTACCACTACGGCCCCGGGCCAGCCAAGCTCCACCTGCGCGTGGAAATGAACAACGAGGTCAAGCCCATCTGGAACGTGGTGGCGAAAATTCCCGGCGCCGAGCGTCCCGACGAAATCATCGTCATCGGCAACCACCACGACGCCTGGACCTTCGGCGGCGTGGACCCCAACAGCGGCACCACCTCGGTGCTGGAGCTGGCGCGCTCGCTCGGCGCTCTGCTTAAGGATGGCTGGCGGCCGCGGCGCTCCCTCTGGCTCTGCTTCTGGGACGCCGAGGAGCAGGGCTTGCTGGGCTCCACCGAGTGGGCGGAGCAGCACGGGGCGATGCTGAAAGAAAAAGCCGTGGCCTACTTGAACCTCGACTCATCGGTCGCCGGCGACCGCTTCGGCGCCGCCGCCGTGCCTTCGCTCAAACAGTTCCTGCGGGATGTGGCCGCCGCCACGCCCGATCCCAAAGGCGGCACGGTGCTGGAGCGCGCTAACCAGCGCTTGCGCGAAGACCTGATGCGCGACATCGTGCCCGGGCGCGTGCCCGCGGGCAGCCCCGACGCCAAGCCCATCGCCGAGCGCGAAATCGAGCTCGGTAATCTCGGCAGCGGCTCCGACTACACCGCCTTCCTCGACCACCTCGGCATCCCCTCCACGGATTTCGGCTTCGGCGGCGACTACGGCGTCTACCACTCCATCTTCGACAACCATCGCTGGATGAAAAACTTCGGCGACCCCGAGTTTCGCTACCACATCGCCGCCGCCCACTACTACGGCCTGGCGGCGTTGCGCCTGGCGGAGGCCGACCTGCTGCCCTTCGACTATCAGACCTACGGCCGCGAGGTGCAGAATCACCTGAAGGGCATCCGCACCAAGCTGGCCGTGCTTGGCAAAGGTCAGGACCTCGACTTCACCCGCGCCCAGAAAGCCGCCGAGCGCCTGGCGGAGGCGGGGAAGAGCGTCCGAGAGAAGTATCAGTGGGCGGTGGCGCAGGGCTTGCGGCCCGCGAACCTGAACGAAGTCAACCGCACACTCGTGGCCGCCGAGCAGGCTCTGCTGCTGCCCGAGGGCCTGCCGGGACGGCAATGGTTCAAGCACTCGGTCTTCGCCCCGGGCACCTACACCGGCTACGCCTCGGTGCCGCTGCCGGGCGTGCACGAAAGCATTGACGCCGGCAATCTCGAGCAAACCCGCCAGCAGCTTGAGGCGCTGGCGGCGGCCTTAGAGCGCGCAGCCGCCATGCTCGAATCGCTGCGTTAGCGACATCTCCCTGTTGAGACCTGTACTGGAGGCTTTCATGAAAACTCTCCGCGGTATCTTCGCTGTCGTCCTTTTCCTGGGGCTGGCGGCTTTCGCGGCGGCGCAAGAACAGAAACCCGCCGCCAAATTTGAACCGATGGACGTTTTTCAACTGGAATACGCCGCCGACCCGCAGATGGCGCCCGACGGCAGCTCCGTCGTCTACGCCCGCACTTCGATGGACATTCTGGGCGACCGCCGGCGCTCCAACCTCTGGCTGGCCAACGTGGACGGCAGCGACCACCGGCCCATTACCTCCGGCGCCCGCAGCGACTTCTCGCCCCTGGTCCCCCGACGGCAAGAAACTCCTCTACGCCTCCACGGTCGAAGGCTCCGTGCAGCTCTACCTGCGCTGGATGGACACCGGGCAAACCGCCCGCCTCACTCAACTCCTCCGCTCCCCCTGGGGGTTGACCTGGTCGCCGGACGGAAAATGGATTGCCTTCATGATGTTTATCCCGCATAGCCCCGAGCCGCTGGCCTCGCTGCCCGCCAGTCCGGAAGGAGCGAAGTGGGCCAAACCGCCCAAAGTGATTCGCAGCTTGCAGTATCGCGCCGACGGCGAAGGCTACCTGGAGGAAGGCTATACCCAGCTCTTTCTGCTCTCCGCCGAGGGCGGCACCTCGCGGCAGCTCACCGACGGCGCCTACAACGTCAACTCGGCCACCTGGACTCCCGACAGCCAGTTCTTGCTCTTCACCAGCAATCGCCGCCCGGAGTGGGAATATGACCCGCTCAACTCCGAGATCTACGAAATTCCCCTTGCCGGCGGCGCCCCGCGCCCTCTTACCAGCCGCCAGGGCCCCGACCGCAACCCTCGCGTCTCGCCCGACGGCCGCTTGATTGCCTACCTGGGCTTCGACGACCACTACCAGGGCTACCAGGTGACTCATCTCTATCTTATGAATCGCGACGGCAGCGGCTCGCGCCAGCTGGCCGACACCTTCGACCGCGACATCGAGAACATCGATTGGAGCAAGGACGGCAAGGGATTCTTCTTCCAGTACGACGACCAGGGAAACACCAAGGTCGCCTACGTCTCCCTCGAGGGGAAGGTCGAAACTCTGGCCGGCGATGTGGGCGGGCTCGAAATGGACCGCCCCTACTCCGCCGGCGATTATTCCCTGGGCCCCAACGGCCGTTTCGCCTTCACCTATGGCCCGGCGCAGCATCCCGCCGACATCGCCGTGGGCGAGCGCGGCCGCGCCGACATCCGCCAGCTAACCCGCCTCAACGACGACTTGCTGGGGCAGAAGACGCTGGGCGCAATTGAGGAACTGTGGTGGGAGTCTTCCTTTGACCACCGGAAAATCCAGGGCTGGATTGTGAAGCCCCCCGGGTTCGACCCCACCAAGAAATATCCCCTGATATTGGAAATTCACGGCGGGCCCTTCGCCAACTACGGGCCGCGCTTCGCCGCCGACATGCAGCTCTACGCCGCCGCCGGCTACGTGGTGATCTACGCCAACCCCCGCGGCAGCACCAGCTACGGCGAGGAGTTCGGCAATCTCATCCACCACAACTATCCCGGCCAGGACTATGACGACCTGATGTCGGGCGTGGACGCCGTCGTGGCGCGCGGCTACATCGACGCCGACAATCTCTTTGTCACCGGAGGCTCGGGCGGCGGCGTGCTCACCAGTTGGATCGTCGGCTCGACCAACCGCTTCCGCGCCGCCGTGGTCGCCAAGCCCGTCATCAACTGGTACAGCTTCGTCCTGCTCTCCGACGGCGCCCGTTTCTTCTACAAGTACTGGTTCCCCGGCTTCCCCTGGGATTATCCTGAGCAATACCTGAAGCGCTCGCCGCTCTCCCGCGTAGGAAACGTCACCACGCCCACCATGCTGCTCACCGGCGAGGAGGACTACCGCACCCCCATCGAGGAATCCGAACAGTTCTACCAGGCCTTGAAGCTGCGGAAAATTGACACGGCCCTGGTCCGCATCCAGGAGGCCTCCCACGGCATCGCCGACCGCCCCAGCAACCTCATCAACAAGGTCGCCTACATCCTGGCCTGGTTTGACCAGCACCGCACCAAAAAGGACTGAGTAGTCATTCTTAGTCTTTGGCGGGCGCCCGCGAAGCGGCGCTCGCTTGGGTAGGTAGCGCAGGTTGGGCGCCAGCCCTACCTGCGGCTTTTCTTGCCGAAGGCGCGCAGCGACAATCTCTTAGAGAAAACGGTTACAACGGCACTAGAATCCCGAATTCATGCCGCCGCCGTTGACCTTCCGACCGCTCACCCCCAGCCGCTGGCCCGACCTGGAGCGGCTCTTCGGCCCGCGGGGTGCCTGCGGCGGCTGCTGGTGCATGTACTGGCGCCTGCGCCGCTCCGTGTATGAACGCCGGAAAGGGACCGGGAACAAGCGCGCCTTTAAGAGAATCGTTTCCGCGGGCGAAGTCCCCGGCCTGCTGGCCTACGCCGGCCGAGAGCCCATCGCCTGGTGCGCGCTCGCCCCGCGCCAACACTACCCTGTGCTGGACAACTCCCGCGTGCTGGCGCGCCTGGACTCGCAACCGGTCTGGTCGGTCACCTGCTTCTTTGTGGCCAAAGCGTGGCGCCAGCGCGGCGTCACACCCAGGTTGCTGCGGGCAGCGGTCGAGTTCGCGCGGCGGCGCGGCGCCCGCATCGTGGAAGGCTACCCGGTGGAGCCGAAGAAAGGCCGGATGGCGGACGTGTTCGTCTACACCGGCTTGCCGGGGACTTTCACCCGCGCCGGCTTCCGCGAAGTGGCTCGCCGCTCCCCGACCCGCCCTTTCATGCGCCGCTACCTTCGCCCGGCAGGTCGCGCCAAGCTGCGGACGTAGGCGGCTGCGTTGGCGCGTACCCTTTGGCGTATAATCACGCCCACGAAATATCTTGATGCAGTCCTCTGAACCCACTTCTTTTGGCTCGGGATGGATCAGCGGCGTCCTTTCCGCTGGGCTGGGAGCGCTGGGCTTCGGCGGCGTCCTCTGCCTCTGGTTTCCGCAGTGGCTCACCACACCGGAACTGCGCGCCTTCTACCCCATGCCCTTTATTCGCGGGCTGATTCAGCTCGTGCTGGTAGCGGCGTTTGTGCTCGGTTTCACCAGCATTCTGCTTGCCGCAACAAGACCTTGGGGCTGCTGGGCCTGGCCTTTACTACGCTGGCCTCGGTGCTGGGCGGAGCCGAAGTGCCGGTCAGCGAGCCTGTTCCCCGCTCCACCTACATCGGGCTCGACTGGTTCCTGCTGGAGCTCTTCTTTCTGGCGCTGATTTTCGTCCCCCTCGAGCGGCTCTTCGCCCGCCTCAAGGAGCAGGACATCTTCCGCCCGGGTTGGAAGATTGACTTCGCTCACTTCGTGGTGAGCCATCTGGCCGTGCAGCTTACGGTTTTTCTCTCCATGCTGCCCGCCAAGTTGTTTTTTTCCTGGGCGGTCAACGCCCGTCTCCAGCAAGTCGTGGCTTCGCAGCCCCTGTGGCTCCAGTTTGTCGAAATCCTTTTCATTACCGACATCTGCGAGTACTGGTTGCACCGGGCCATGCACGTCTTCCCTTCGCTCTGGCGCTTTCATGCCGTCCACCATTCCAGCGAACACCTCGATTGGCTGGCGGCCTCGCGCCTCCACGTGGTGGACAGCATCGCCATTCGCGCCGTTACCTTCATCCCGCTGTTTGTGTTCGGCTTCACCAATCAGGCCATCTTCGCCTATCTGATTTTCGTCACCTTCCACGCCCTGTTCATCCACGCCAACGTGGGTTTCGACTTCGGCTGGCTCGACTGGGTGATTTGCACTCCCCGCTTCCACCACTGGCACCACGCCGTCGAACCCCAAGCGGTTGACAAAAACCTCGGCGTTCACCTGCCGGTGCTCGATATGCTCTTCGGCAGCTTCTATATGCCTAAAGGGCGGTGGCCCAAAGGTTACGGCATCGCCGGCCGTCCCGTCCCCGAGAACTACCTCCAGCAGGTGGCTTATCCTTTTGTCCGGCGGCGGAGGCCGGGCGCTAGCCAGTAGCGCCCCGGCTGCCCGGTTATTTTCGAAAGGTCCAGCGCAGCTTGACCGCGAACCCGTCGCTCTCCGGCGCCAGGATGACTTCGTGCGGGTCGAGCACCAGCCGGCGCCAGGCCCGGTTCCACACCAGGAATAGGTCGTTGCCCGGCTTCAGCGTCCAGCGCAGCCGGGTATTGGCCCCCACGTTCTCTGACTCGGTGTCGTACTGGATGAAGCTGGTGAGAATGAGGTTCGGATTCCAGGCGAACGCCCCCTGCAACTGCCACAGCCGCTGCACAAAGTTGCCTTCTTTCAGGTGCCCGAAATTGTTTTCCGTGCTGAGGTTCATTTGCAGCCGGCCGCGGGGCGAGGTCCAGGCCAGGTAGTTCTCCCACTGCGTGAGCGTGCCGTCGTAGAAGCTTCCAAACCAGGTGGTCCAGCCGGCTTGCCAGGCGCGGTGCGGGCTGGTCTCGCCCTCCAGCCGATAGCGGGTGAACCGGTAGTCTCCCGGCGGAATCACCACGCCCGGGGCGATTTCAAAGGGGGCGGCGAGAAATTCGAACCAGGGAACCCAGTTGAACTCAAAGCGGTCGCCGGATTCCAGGCGCACGTTCACCGGTGCCATAAAGTAGCGCCACGACTCCGTCCGGCCCTCCGAATCGGTGACGTGGTAGAACTGGTTTTCAAAAAATTCCTGCCGGATCCAGCGAAAGCGCCCGGTCTTCGAGGGTCGCGGGGAATAATCGCATCCCACACTGAACCGTCGGGTGCCGGGGCGCGGCAGAAAACCCAGCGCGGGCTCGAGCGCCGCGCCGAACTGGTTCAGTGTGGTCGAGCAGTCCCAGAGGTCGTTGGGGTAATCCACCTTGTACCCCCAACCCGTCTGGCTCCCCGGCCCCAGGTCGCCGTCGGCCCGGGCCATCCAACCGCCCACCAGGAAATTCTTGTCGCCCCGAAAGCTCGAGGTGCGCCACACGACATCGAAGCCGGTGAGCGTGTTCGTGCGCAGCCCTTCGGGATCGCCGTGCGTGACCAGTGTGCCCAGGCGCAGCTTGCTGGTTACGTCATAAGAGACTCGCCCGGCAAACAGATTGACCCCCTGCACGTTCCGTCCCTCTACGGGTGCGCCGCGGGTTTGAACATCCAGCAGCGCCAGGTTCCATTTGCCCAGGCGCCCGTTCAGCTTCAGGCCCCCGTTGATGGGAATCTGCGCGCCTTCCAGCAGCCCAATGCGCCGGCTGAAGAAGGGAATGAACAACTCGCCCAGGCCCAGCCCGAACTCGTATTGATTCGAGCCTTCGAGAAAGAAAGCCCGCTTTTCGGGAAAGAACAAGGGGAAGCGCGTGAGGTTAATCTGCCGGGCATCCACCTCGGTTTCAGCGAAGTCGGTGTTCACGGTGAAGACCACCACCATTTGCGGGGTGGCCTTCCAGGTGACCTCGCCACCCGCCGCGCCCTCCCAGGCCCGCGGCGATTGCTCGAAGAACTTCTGCGTGCGTCCCCGGACGTAGGGGCTGAATTCGAGGCCGTGACCCTGCTCCAACCCTCCCACGCCCTCGAGCGCCCCCGCCCGGCTGAAGTCAAACAGGAACGAGTCCAGCGTGGCCGACGCCCAGCGCAGCGTGGTGCGATCGCGGGGCACGAACCGCTCCAGGTTCAAGCCCCACTGGTTCAGACCGGGTGTGAAACTCAAGGTGCGCGCCGGAATTTCGATTTCCGCCGACCAGCTCCTCTCCGTCCGCGCCGTGCGCGCGTCCCAGATGCCGTCCCAATCGAGCGAGGCGCCTTCAGGACCGGAAATGAGCCCATCGGCCCGCGCGCCCGCCGCATTGATTTGCAGGAAATAGCCGGTTTTCTTGTCTCCGTAGGTGTCGAGGACGATGCTGAGGGTGTCGTCTCCCTCCATCTCGCCGTCGCGCTGCATGGTGTGCACGGCCAGGCGTGCGGGGTCGGGATCGGTGCAGAGGAACCCCAGGTAGAGCCGGTCGCCCAGGATCAGGATGCGCACCTCGGTTTTGTAGGGGGTGGGCTCTCCCGGCCGGGGCGACTGCTGAACCAGCTCGATGAGCGGCGCCGTCTGCCAGGCCGCTTCCTCCAGCCGGCCGTCGAGCGTGATGGAAACTGACGAGCGCGTAACCGTGACCGAGGTCGAATCGTCTTTGGCCAGGCAGGGGGCAAAGGCCCAGCCCACCAGAAAAGCGCACGAAAGAACCCGAATCCGCCCCTTCATCGCTTAGCTACGGGCGGTTCACTCGAACAAGCTCGCTTTCGAGGGAATCCGCACAAGGCTTTCCGCCGGGGTCTTTCCCGGCGCCAGCGCGCGGGCGGCGCCACCCAAGTCTTCCACCGCCAGGTCGTCGAAGTAAATGAGCGAATCGGCTTTGGTCCACAGGCCGATTTTCCCCGCCTCCTTCAAGGTGCCGTCCCGGGCGCTGATTTTCAGTTGGCCATCGTAATAACAGCGGAACTCGTCCCCGCGCGCCTCGGCCCGGATCTCGTGCCAAACCTGCGGCGTAACCGGGAAGTTGGCGCCCGCGAATTGCACGCGGCGTCCGTTCACCACGTGGTAGAGGCGAAAATTATTTTCCAACGCGTTGGCGCGCACGACGTAATAGTTGTCCTTGTCCTTCAGCCGAAACACCAACCCCGCACCCTGGTCCACCGACCCGGAAATGGTCTTGAATTTCATGCTGAGCGCCAGGTCTTTGTAGTTGGTGCCTTCAGCGATGGCCAGCGGAAAGCGGTAATCGGTCGCGTCTTGCGAAGTCTGGGCCAGTACGTTGGGTTTCGACGCCGCCGTCTCCTCTTTCTTGACCACCCACTGACCGTCGCTGCCTTGCCCCGTCCGGGCAAACGTAAACCCTGCGGGTGGCTTCCCCTCCGGGTCGCTATCGAAATTCCATTTCTTGGCGCCTGCCGGGGCGGCAGCCGTCCCCGTAAAGGCCAGGATTAGACAAATTCCCAGAAGAAATCGCGCTTCCCCGCGCTGATGTCGCTCCATTTGTGATCACTCCTTTCGGCTAGAGCGGGCGTCGTGTCGAAGCCTCGTCTATACCATAGTCGCTTCTTCGAGCATCGGCTGCGACTTTGGCTTATTCGGCTCCAGGAATGTAGCTGAGCTCCGGCCGCGCGCGCAAGATCGAGCTGTGGGCGCTCTTCACCGCCCGGGAAAAAGTCTCGAGCAGCGCCTGCGCCTCTTGCCGGCCGAACGCTTCTTCCAACATGCGCTCGAACGGCTTCTCCAGCGGCTTGAACTCCGCCCAGTTCCGCCGCGGCAGCACCAGCACAAAAGTTGGCGCCGGGCCGCCGTTGGCCAGCTCGTACCACTCGTACTGCGCGGGCTTGCCCGATTCGGGCCAGCCGGTTTTCTCGATGGCCTGGTGGAATTTCCCGATGACGTAAAGAAAATCCGCGCTCTTGCCATAGTGCAGCTCAAAAGCGATTTCTTCGTACAAGCTGGGCGCGCCCGTGCCCTCCCCCTGAGCCGGTCGGCTCACCGCCGGAAGAACCTCGTAAAACTGCACCACGCTGCCTTCCGTGTAAGGCCGGACGTTGGCCTGTGAATCGGCGCTGTCCTCTTCGCCCGATACCGGCGGCGCGTCAAAGTCCTTCCACTGGCGGCCGAACGCTCCGCCCACGTACCCGCCCGAGTTTTCCCCGCTGACCACCTGAAAGATGAGCCACGCCCAGGGGTCGCGCTGCCCGCGGTACCAGCTCATGTGGCGCTTCAAACCCTCCTCGAGCTGCTTCTCCATCCCCGGCTGGGCGCGGAAGAATGACACCCGCGCGATCGTTCCCGCCGGTTCCTCGCCCGCCCCCGGCCCCGCCCACGCCAAACCCAGCAACAACACCCCCATCGCCAGTGCAAAGCCTCTCTTTCTGCGCATTTTCTCCTCCCTCCTTGCTTGAAGCCCGCGAGTCTAGTGCCGTTCCAACTTATTGCCGCTAACAGAACCGAGCACGTAAGCATAATGCATCACGGGTTCTCCCCTTTAGGCCGAAATAGTTGGAACGGTACTAGGAGCCGCTGCCTTGCCGGTCAGCCGCCGCTTGACTTACGCCCGAACACCGCCCCAACCTGCCATTACGGCCGCTTGACGTCAGCCCCAACCCTGCCCAAAATGGCCCGCGGCCGCCACTACATCCCATGGACCCTCCTTCCCACGCGCTTGCTGGGGCTTTGCTGGCTCGCGCCCTGCCGCCCGCGCAACGAGGGCCGGCGGCCCCGCTTGCGGTTACGGTGGCGGCGGTGCTGCCGGACGCCGACGTTTTCTTCCAGCCTTTTGCCCGCGGGCCGTTCCCGCTGCTGAGCGTTCATCGCGGCTTCACCCATTCTCTATTCGGCGTGGCGGTGATGGCGCCGCTGCTGGCGCTGGTTCTCTGGCGCGCCGGCCGCGACAAAAACTACGGACGCTTGGTTCTGCTCGCGGCCCTCGGCCAGCTCTCGCACATCTTCCTCGACCTCTGCACTTCCTGGGGCACGATGGTTTTTTTTCCCAGCCGCGCCCGCCTGGCCTGGGACGTGCTTTTCATCATTGATTTCATCTTCTCGAGCCTCCTGCTTTTCCCGCAACTCCTCGCCTGGGTTTATCGGGAACCAGAAGGCGCCCTCCGTCGCGGCGCCCGCCTCTGGCTGGCGCTGGCGGCAGTCACGGCGGCGCTGGTCGGCCTGGGCCCGCGCGTCCTCCGCGCCCCCTACGACTGGCAACTTCTCTTGATTCTCCTAACGGCCGAGGTCGCGTTGCTGGCTGCTCCGGCTGTTCGCGATTGGGGCTTCCGGCAAAGTCCGGTGCGCTTCTGCCGAATAGGTCTCGGCGTGCTCGCTTTCTATCTGGCTTTCTGCGCCAGCGCTCACCAGTTCGCGCTCGGCCGGGTGGGGCGCTTCGCGGAGTCCCGTGGTCTGCGCGTCGAAGCCCGGGCAGCGCTGCCGGCCCCGCTCTCGCCTTTTCTCTGGTCAGGATTGGTGCGGACGCCCGAGGGCGTCTACCAAAACTGGTTCTCTTTGCTCGATCCCGGCCCGCCGCGCCTGGAGTTTTTCCCCAGCGCCCCCGAGAATGAGTTCATCGCCCGCGCTCGCGCCCTTCCTGAGCTCAAGGTCTATCTGTGGTTCGCGCGTTTCCCGGTGGTGGCCTACCGCGAGGAAGCGGACCAGCGCATCGTCGAATTCACCGACCTGCGCTTCCGCGCTCCCTACCGCCGCAATCCTTTTGCCTATCGCGTCGTCCTCGACGCGCAGGGCGAGGTTTTGAGCCTCGGTTTCGCGCCATGAGTTGACACGCCTCCCCGTTCTAGATAGGCTGCGCAAGGGGCGAAAATAGAGTCCCGAACCGCGTTCGGGGCTGGTTCTTTAAGGGGGATTAATCATGAAAAGATGGGTATCTGTCTTTCTCGCCGGGGTGCTCGCGTTGTCGCTGCTGACCGCGCTGGGGCTGGCGCAATCGAGGAACGCCGCGCAGGGCTTTTCCACCCAGCCGGTTTTGACTTTTGACAACCAGGGACCGGCGCCGCGCACGCAACTGCTGCTGCAATTGCGCGGGCCGCTGGACACCCACAAGCGGGAAACCCTCAGCCGCTACGGCCACATTGACACCGTGATCGAGCGCTACAACCTGGTGGCCATCATCCCCTTTGGGCCGTCGGCGCGGCGCACGCTCGAATCGCTGCCCTTCGTGCTGCGCAGCGAAGTGGACCAGCCGCGCTGGCTGACCGGCGTGGGCACCTGGGACCGCGACATTTTGGACGTCGTGGACGTCGAAGAAAACGGCGTCCCCGGCGACCCCGATGCCCGTGAGGTGAGCCAGACAGGCGCCGGCGTCACCGTCGCCGTCATCGACACCGGACTCATCCACCGCTGGCGCGATTTTCTCGACGCCAACCACGTGAACACCACGCTGGCCCGCGCCTTTATGGGCGGCGGCGCCGTCGTAGGGTTGAACAACATCTCTGACCCCACTGGTATGTGGGAGAAGGACACCAATAGCCACGGCACCGCGGTGGCTTCCCACATCATGGGCTTCAAGTTTGGCTCCTTCGTCGTGGACGGTGTGGCGCCCAACGCCACCATCATTCCGTTGAAAGTTTTCCCCAACGGCGAGGCGTTCACCTTCTCCTCGCGCATCAGCGCGGCCATCGCCTACGTGACGCAGCTCAAAGCCAGCGGCGCTATCGGCCCCACCGTCATCAACATCAGCATCGCTGGAGGCCCGTCGTTCTTTGAGCGGCTGGTCATCCAAGGCGCCATTGCTCAGGGGGTCATCGTCGTCGCGGCGGCCGCCAACGCCGGCGAAAACGGCATGGGCTGGCCGGGCGCTTTCCCCGAAGTCATTTCGGCCGGGGCTACCGGCTGGACGCAGCAGTTCGCTCCGCTGGTGGGCGGCGCCCCCAATGGCAGCTTCTGGTGGACTAGGGATGTGCCCAATGACCCCGATGGCTCGGGAACCTCCGAGGAGCAGCAGTCCTTCGTCACTGGCTTCAGCAGCCGCGCCATCCCCGCTCTGGGCATCGCCCTGGGCGTCGGCCCGCAGGAGTTGGACGTCCTCGCCCCCGGCCAGTTCACGGTGGCGCCTTGCTTGCTGCCCTCGGCGGGCGCGGGCGTAGGCAACCCCGGGTTTTGCTTCTGGAGCGGCACCAGCTTTTCCTCGCCGCTCACCGCCGGCGTAGCCGCCCTGATGCTGGAGAAGAACCCTGCCCTGACGCAAGCGAACGTGGAAGCCATAATGAAAGCCAATGCCTTGGCCATGGCGGGCAACGACGGGCGCGCAGTGCCGGTTCCCTTTGGAGCCATGAACCCCATGAACTGGGACACGACGTGTGTCGGCGGGCTGGCCTGCGACCCGGTGGGCGCCGGCCTCTTGCAAGCGGACGCCGCCCTAGCAGCCACTCCGTAGCCAAACGAAAAAGGATTTTGCTTCGGGCGGGGTTTACCCCGTTCCTGAAACCCGCAGGGTGTCGCTGCTCTAAGATCGGGGCGGCGCGGTTTCAGGAACGGGGTAAATAACCACGGCACGCTGCTCGCCCTCGCCTTCGCTGGTGGTGCGCACCCCGGCGTAATCCTTGAGCGCCAGGTGCACGATGCGGCGCTCGCGGGCATTCATGGGCTGGAAGCGGAACGGTACCCGGCTCTGGAGGACGCGCGCTGCGGCGGTTTCCGCGGCCAGCTTGAGCTCGGCCACCCGGCCGGCGCGGTAATCGCGGCAATCGAAGCGGATGCGGTCGTGGTGGCGCGCCTCCAACCGCAGCCAGCGCAGCGTCAGGTGCTCGAGCGCCAGCAGCAACTCCCCTTTGCGCTCCAGCAGCAGCTCGGCATCGGGGCCGTCGAGTTCTACCGCCACCTCGACGTTTTCTACTTCTGCGCTGGCCGCCTCGCTCGTGCGCGGCTCGACGCGCGCCTGCAAGTCGAGCTTCGCCGCCCGCAGCAACTCGCGGAGAAATTCTGCCAGCGCCGGGACCAGCGCCTCGCGATCAAGCCGCCCCTCGCGCAGCCAGCGGCTCGCCGGCCGCTCGGGGAGGCTGCTTTCGCTAGCGCTGTTTTCTGGCTCGCCCATGTTGCTCCTTTTTATTCGGAGGCCTCGCCCGGGCGTTTCTTTTTCTTGCCCGTGCGCCCGGCGTCTCGTTCCGCCTGCTGGTGGGCGCGCTGCCAGCGGTTGATCCACCACTGCTGCCCCAGGCCCACCGTGCTCGACACCATCCAGTAGAGCACCAGCCCGGCGCTCACCTGGAGAAAGGCGAACGCGAACACTACCATCATCACGGTCATCATGCGCTGTTGCTGCGGGTCGGTCATGGGGGTCATGCGCGTGGAGAAGAACATCGTCACCGCCATGATGACGGGCAGCACGTAGTAGGGATCCTTCTGGGAAAGGTCGGTGATCCACAGAATCCAGGGGGCGTGCCGCATCTCGATGCTGACGGCCAGCACCTTGTAGAAGCCGTAAAAGAAGGGGATTTGCAGCAGCAGCGGCAGGCAGCCGCCAAAGGGATTGATCCCGTGGGCGCTGTAGACCGCCATGATTTCCTGCTGCATCTGCTGCTTGCGCGGATCGTTGAAGCGGTACTGCTTGTAGCGCTCCTGGATGGCTTTGATCTGCGGCGCCACCTTCTGCATCTTGAAG
>CAYTXK010000008.1:0-24474 GCA_964441645.1 uncultured Acidobacteriota bacterium | reverse complement strand
GGCTGGCCAAGGCGTTCGCGGGAGAGGCAGCGGTGGAGGATATTTCGAAGTCGCCCACGCTGACCTCGCCGGCGACCCAGATGGGCGCACTGCTGGGCACCGCCGCTTACATGAGCCCGGAACAGGCGCGCGGCCGAGCGGTGGACCGGCGGGCGGATATCTGGGCCTTCGGCTGCGTGCTCTATGAACTGCTCACCGGCAAGCAAGCCTTCAGCGGCGAAACGGTTTCCGACACGGTCGCCTCGGTCCTCAAGACCGAGCCTGATTGGAGCGTGCTGCCGACGGCGACCCCGCCGGGCGTTCGCCGTCTGGTGCGGCGCTGCCTGGAGAAAGACGCTAAGCGCCGCCTGCGAGACATTGCCGATGCCTGGCTGCAAATGGAGGAGGCCCTCCACGAGCCGGCCCCGACTGAGATTGCTCAGCCGCTTCCTCTGCCAGCCGTTCCGCGCTGGCAGCAGTTTTTACCCCGGGCGCTCGCGGGCGCGTTGCTGCTGGTCACACTCGCGCTCAGTTGGGGGTGGTGGCAAGGCCGGCGGTCGGCGTCCCCGGAAGTCACCCGCTTCGCCGTCGCCGTGTCGGCCAATGTGGAGTTATGGCTTGACGAACACCCCGCGGTCGCGATTTCGCCCGACGGCAAGCACCTGATTTTTGTCGCCGCCAGTGGCGGCACCCGGCAGCTCTTCTTGCGGGCCTTGGACAGGCTGCAAGCCAGCCCGGTGCCGGGGACGGAAGGCGCGCAGAGCCCTTTCTTTTCGCCCGATGGGCAGTGGGTGGGCTTTTTTGCCGAGGGCAAGCTGAAGAAGGTGTCCATCAACGGCGGGGCGGCGGTGACCCTGTGCACCGCCTCGGGTCCGCGTGGAGCCAGTTGGGGCGCTGATGACAACATCTATTTCGCGCCCGAATTTTCCTCGGGCCTCTCCCGGGTTTCTGCCGCCGGCGGCACCCCGCAACTTCTCACCACGCCGGACGCCAAGCAGGGTGAACGTACCCACCGCTGGCCGGAAGTCTTGCCGGGGGGCAAGGCGGTGGTGTTCACCATCGGGGCGTTGAACAACCCCGATTACTACCTCGACGCCCAGCTGGCTGTGCTGTCGCTCGACACCCTGAAGACAAAGATATTGCCCCTGGCGGGCACGAATGCCCGCTACGCGCCCAGCGGTCACCTGGTGTTCGCTCGCGTGGGCGGCCTGTTCGCCGTTCCCTTCGATTTAAAGCGGCTGGAAGCGGCGGAAAAGGTCGTGCCTGTGCTGGAGAACGTCGCCCTGGATTCAGCCAGCGGCGCCGTCCATTTCACCGTTTCCCGCACCGGCTCGCTTGTCTATGTCCCCGGCACGCCGGCCGGAGATGACCGCGTCCTGGTTTGGAAGGATCGCAAGGGGACCAGCCAGCCAACCCTGGCTCCGCCGCGCCGCTATGAGGGGCCCCGACTGTCTCCTGATGGCAGGCGCCTGGCCTTAACTGTGTTCGGACCCAGGAACCCAGACGTCTGGGTTTATGATTTCGCCCGCGGGACGCTTACGCGGTTGACGTTTGAAGGGTCGAACTTCTGGCCGCTGTGGACGCCAGACGGCAAGCGCATCGTTTTTGTCTCTGACCGACCCGGCGGAGGGGGCCTGTTTTGGAGGGCGGCGGACGGCAGCGCCCCGGAAGAACGTCTCACTTCCGCGGAGAACACGCAGGATCCCAATTCTTGGACCCCCGATGGCAAATTGCTGATTTATTCAGAAGTGGACCCGAAAACCAACCGCGACTTATGGATTCTCCCGCTGGAAGGAGAGCGCAAGCCGCAGCCCTTCCTCCGGACCCAATTCAATGAATGGGCCGGGGCCCTTTCCCCTGATGGCCGCTGGCTGGCCTACGCGTCCAATGAGTCGGGGCGCAGGGAGATTTATGTCCAGCCGTTTCCGGGCCCCGGGGGCAAGTGGCAGATTTCCACTGAAGGCGGAGACTCTCCGGCGTGGTCGCGGAGTGGCCGAGAGCTTTTCTATCGCGGCCTTAATAATAAGATGATGAGAGTCTCGGTTACCACCCAACCCATTTTCACCGCCGGTACGCCGGAAGCCCTGTTCAGCCACTCCTTTGTGGGCTTCCTTCTTGGCTCTTTGTACGACGTTTCTCCCGACGGGCAGCGCTTCATCCTCGTCCAGGCAGGCTTGGAGGAGAAGCCGTCCACTGAGATGTACGTGGTCCTCAACTGGACTGAAGAATTGAATCGCCAGGCGACCCCTGGTAGGCCCTGAGCTCCGCCCTGCACCCCTGCACCTCTACGGGTCATCCCATAAAACTGGTATAATTTTTGGTTCCTGGGTACGTATAACTAATTACCGTGAGTCGGCACACCACAGATCGAATCTGGCGCCGGGCTTTTCTGGCCGCCGCGGTGGCGGCGCTGGGGCCGCTGCTGGTGGCCGCTCAGGGGCCGGGGGGCAAGATGCCGCCCAGCCCGGTGGGTTACACCGAGGTGCGCGAGCAGCAGGTGCGGCGGGCGATCACGCTGTCCGGCTCGGTCGAGTCGCGCATCCACAGCCTGGTGGCGTGCGAAGTGGCCGGTCTGGTGGAGGAGTTGCTGGCGCGGGAAGGTGACACGGTGGGCAAGGGCCAGCCGCTCGCCCGGTTGCGCACCACCACCCTGGAGTTGCGCCGCGAGGCGGCGCAAGCACAGTTGAAAGAAGCCCAAGCGCGTCTGAAGTTGTCCGAACGCAACCGTGACCGCGCCCAAGAGCTCTTCGACGCCAAAGTCGTCTCGCGGCAACAATACGACGACGCTGTTACGGAATTTAATGCCTGGCAGGGGCGGGTGGAGTCGCTCACGGCTGACATCAAACGGATCAACGACGACATTGAGCGCTCCACGATCCGCGCGCCCTTTGCCGGCTCGGTGACGGCGGAGCGCACACAGATGGGCGAATGGCTGGCGGTGGGCGCCCCGGTGGTGGAGATGCTGTCGCTCGATGAGATCGAGATCCGCGTCGAAGTCCCCGAGCAATACTTTCGCAACCTGAATCCGGGCGCACAGGCCACCGTAACCTTCGAGTCCTTGCGGGGCTTCACGACCACCGGCCGGGTCAGCGCCATCGTTCCGCGAGCCGACCCGCAGGCGCGCACCTTTCCGCTCAAAGTGCGTATCGGGAATCGCGAGGGGCGCATCGGGGTGGGGATGCTGGCGCAGGTGTCTTTTCCCGCCGGGGAATCCTATCGCGCCACCGTAGTGCCGAAAGACGCGGTCATCCGTCGCGGCCCGCAGGAATATGTTTACCTGATGAACGGCGACAACACGGTGAAACTGGTGGAAGTAAAGACGGGCGAGGGCGTGGGCTCGTGGGTAGAGGTGCGGGGCGAGCTGCGCGCCGGCCAGAAAGTCGTCACGCGCGGCAACGAGCGCCTGCGGCCGGGCCAGGCCGTGCAGGGCGAGCCGATGGAGTACGAGCTGCCATGAAGCTCATCCACGATTCCATCCGCTATCCGGTCAGCACCGCCGTGGGAGTGATCCTGCTGGTATTGTTCGGCTTCATCGGCCTGTTCAATCTTCCCGTGCAACTGACTCCCGACGTGGAAGAGCCGCAGGTGACGGTGAGCACCTTCTGGCCGGGGGCGAGCCCGCAGGAAGTCGAGCGCGAAATTGTGGATGAGCAGGAAGAGCAGCTCAAGTCGCTCGAGGGCCTGCAAAAGATGGAGAGTTCGAGCCGCGACAGCTCGGGAGAGATTCTGCTGACCTTCCAGGTGGGCACCGACCTCGACGCCGCCCTGCTGAAGGTCTCGAACCGGCTGGAGCAAGTGCCGTCCTACCCCGAAGACGCTGATAAGCCGGTGATCCGCAGCGTGGACGTCAGCGCCAACGCCATCGCCTGGTTCATCCTGGCGCCGACGGCCCAGAACGGGTTCTCGGGCGACGTCGCCACCCTGTGGGACTTTGCCGACGACACCATCAAGCCCGAGTTCGAGCGGGTGCGCGGCGTGGCGGCCTCAAGCATTTTCGGCGGTCGCGAACAAGAGATGCAGGTCATCGTGGACCCGGCCAAGCTGGCGGCGCGGCGAGTGACCATGAGCCAACTGGGGGCGGCGCTGGAGCGCGAGAACCGCAATTACAGCGCGGGCGACTTTGACGAAGGGAAGCGCCGCTATCTGGTGCGCACCGTCGGCGAATACAACTCCCCCGAGGACATCAACAACATCGTGATCGCCGTGCGCAACGGCGTGCCCATCTACCTGAAGGATGTGGGCCGGGCCGAGTTGGGCTACCGCAAGCCCTTTGCGCGCGTGTACATGAAGGGCGGCCAGGTGCTGGCCATGAACGCGGTGAAGGAGCCCGGGACCAACGTTCTCGAAATAATGACCCAATTGCAAGCGACGGTGGCGCGGCTGAATCAGGAGGTGCTGCGGCACCGCGGGCTCGAGCTGGTGCAGGTCTATGACGAGACCGTCTACATCCACAGCGCCCTGGACCTGCTGGTGGAGAACATCTACGTGGGCGGGCTGCTGGCGGTGGGAGTGTTGATGCTCTTCCTGCGCAGCGGCACCAGCACGCTGATCATCGCCATCGCCATCCCGCTGAGCCTGATCGGAAGCTTCCTGCTGATGTGGATGTTCGGCCGAACGCTAAACGTCATCAGCCTAGCGGGGCTGGCCTTCGCCTCTGGGCTGGTGGTGGACAACTCCATTGTGGTGCTGGAGAACATCTACCGTCACCGGCAGATGGGCAAGGCGCGCTTGAAGGCGGCCTTCGACGGCGCCAGCGAAGTCTGGGGCGCTATCCTGGCCAGTTCGGTCACCACCGTGGCGGTGTTTGTGCCGGTGATCTGGATCCGGGAAGAAGTGGGGCAACTGTTTGGGGACCTGGCGGTGGCCATCACCTGCACTTCGATTATCAGCCTGGCCGTGTCGTTCACCGTGATCCCCAGTCTCTCCGCCAAGATTCTGCACGTGCCCGGCGAGCGGTCTCAGAAGCACGGCTATGACAACCTCTGGGGTGTGGCCAACCTGTTCGGGGCAGCGGTGCGCTGGACCACGAACACCGTGCATTGGATCACCGGCTCGACCCTGCGACGCGCCGTGGTGGTGGTGGTTCTGACCGGGGCCTCCATCGGCTTCAGTTATCTTCTGATGCCCAAGGCCGAATACCTGCCGGTGGGTAACAACAACTTCGTCTTCGGCATCATGCTGCCGCCGCCGGGGTTGAGCCTGGACGAGGTGGCCTCTTTCCGGGATGCGCTGGAAGGGGAACTGGCTCCCCTGTGGAAGGTGAAGGAGGGTTCGCCGGAGGCGGAAAAACTGCCGGGCGGCGGCTTGAAGAACTTTTTCTTCGTGGCGCTGAACGAATTTGCCTTTATGGGGGCGCGGTCGAACGATCCCCTGCGCGTGCCCGAGCTGATCCCCGTGATCCGGAAAGCGGGGGAACACATTCCCGGGACCATCACCGTGGCGCAGCAGGCCAGCATCTTCCAGCGGCGGCGCGGCTGGGGTCGCAACATTGATATCGAGCTGCGCGGGCCGGAGTTGGAGCGCCTGATCGAGCTGGGCGGGGAGGTGTTTGGGCAGGTGATGCAGGTCTTGCCCGAGGCGCAGGCACGGCCCATCCCTGGCCTCGACCTCGGCAACCCCGAAGTGCAAGTGCACACTCACCGGCAGCGGGCCGCCGAAGTGGGGCTCTCCAATCGCGACCTGGGGTTCACCGTCAACGCCCTAGTGGACGGCGCCAAGGTCAGCGACTACCAGCACCACGGCAAGGAAATTGATTTGATAGTGAAGGCAGAAGAGAGCTTCGCCCACCGCACTCACCTGCTGGAGCAATTGCCCATCGCCACCCCCGAGGGGCGGCTGGTAACCCTGGGCTCGGTGGCGGAGATTCGCCAGGAGAACGGTCCCCAGACCATCAATCACAGCGAGCGGCGGCGCACCATCACCATCCAGGTGACCCCCTCCGAGTTGATGGCGCTCGAGACCGCCATGGAGAAAATTCAGACCGAGATTGTGGAGCCGCTGCGGCGGGAAGGGAAGCTCGGCGGACTCTACGAAGTGAATCTCAGCGGGACGGCCGACAAGCTGGTCGAAGCCGGCCAGACGCTGCGCTCCAACTTCTTGCTGGCCTCGGTCATCACCTACCTGCTGATGGCGGCACTCTACGAGAGTTTTCTCTATCCGCTGGTGATTATGTTCAGCGTGCCGTTGGGGGCGCTGGGGGGCTTCCTGGGGCTGTGGGTGGTGAACCAGTTTGTTTTGCAGGCGCTCGACGTGGTGACCATGCTGGGCTTCATCATCCTGGTGGGGACGGTGGTCAACAACGCCATCCTACTCGTGCACCAGTCGCTGATCCACATGCAGGACGACGCCATGGAGCCGCGTGAGGCCATTCGCGAGGCGGTTGCCACGCGCATCCGGCCGATCTTCATGACGGTGGGATGCGCGGTGGTGGGGATGCTGCCGCTGGTGGTGGCGCCCGGGGCCGGGTCGGAACTTTACCGCGGGCTGGGCTCCGTGCTTATTGGAGGGTTGCTCGTCTCCACGGTGTTCACCCTCTTCCTCATCCCAGCCCTGTTCAGCTTGACACTCGATGCGCGGGCGGCAGTAGTAGCGCGCCTCCAGGCGTGGTTTCGTCCCGCCGAGCGCCCCACCGGCGACGACGACTAGGTTTCTTCGGCCCTAACGCGCCGCGAGAAGAGTCTTCCATACAGCTATTTTGTTTTCATGACGTAGACGCCGTCCCAGTCCTCACCGGGAGGTGTGGCCTGATAGGAGCGGCAGCGCGCGGCAAACAGGCGCGCGGGGCCGTCGGAGGGATACTTGGCGATGATGGCGTCGAAAATTTCCAGCGCTGCGTCCCACTGCTGGCCGCGGTAGGCCTTGAGCCCGGTATCGAAGAGCTCCAGCATCTCACCCAGCCTGCCCCTTTCCTCTCCCGGGCCGAGCAGCTCGTAGATGGCCACCGGTTCCTGCCGACCCTTGACGCGAATCCAGTCAAGCTGGCGGAAGACAAAGGAGCGGAAGGAGCGTTGCACCTCTGCCGCGAAGCGGCGCAGCTTGCGATTGCGCGCCAGTTGCTGCTCGGCCTGACCCTCAAGACGTTCTAAAGCGGCTTCGCCGTCCGTCCCGGCCCCGTAGCGGGCCAGCAGCACCGCCGGCTCGGCCAGGTGCTGCCGGTGGGCGAGATAGAGCGACAGGGTCCGAGCGCGCTGGGCCCGCTCGGAGCCATCGGCGGCGGCCAACTCCTCGGGCGTAAGGCGGAACTGGCGGCAGATGCGCTGCTCCAGCAGGCCGACGGCATTGGCGGCTTGCTTTTCGGTGAATTCGCTGACGATGATGCGGGTGGCGTATTCCTTGTTCACGCCTTCCAGGCGCGAGGCCAAGTTCACCGGGTCGCCCAGCACGGTGTAGTTGAAGCGCTTGCGCGAGCCCATGTTGCCGACCACCACGCGTCCGGTGTTCACGCCCAGGCCGATGTTGATGTCGGGCTTGCCTTCGGCGCGCCAGGCGTCGCGCAGTTCGTCCATGCGCTGGCTCATCTCGAGCACCGCCGCGCAGGCGCGCAGCACGTGGTCGTCCTGCTCGTAGGGCGCGCCCCAGAAGGCCATGATGGCGTCGCCTTCGAATTTGTCGAGCGTGCCCCAATGGCGGAAGATGATGTCGGTCATCTCGTCGGTGTAGGAGTTGAGGAAGTGGGTCAGCTCCATTGGGGTCAGGCGCTCGGAGAGCGAGGTGAAGCCGCGGATGTCGCTGAACATGATGGTCAGCTCGCGCTCCACGCCGCCCAGGGTCAACTGCTCGGGGTTCTTCATCAGCGCGGTGATGACTCCGGGAGGAACGTACTGCTGGAAGGCGGCGCGCACCTTGCGCTTCTCCCGCTCTTCCAGCAGCCAACGGAACAAACTGACCCCGCCGACGTTCGTTACCAGCACGGCCCCGGGCAGCACCACGTTCAGCCACAGTTGGAACCAGGCCAGGGCGGCATAGGCGCCGAAGAGAAACAGGGCGAAGGCCGCCAGGGCCAGCCAAGTCCACCCCGGCCGCGCGAGAGCAAGGAACCCACCGAAGCCCAGCCCGAAGAGCAGAATCAGAGCTAGATCAATGAGTTTTTCGCGGTCGCCGCGATGGATGAAGCGGCGCGCGAGGATGGTGTCGAGCACGTTGGCGTGGATTTCGACGCCGGAGTGAAAACTCTCGGCGAAGGGCGTGGGGCCGAAGTCGCCGATGGCCAGAGCGGTGGGCCCGACCAGCACGATTTTGTCGCGAAACATTCCCGGCGGAGTTTTTTCTTCCAAGACGTCGGCCAGGGAGACGTGAGGATAGGTGTAGGGCCCGCCCTGATAATGAATCAGCATCCGTCCTTCGGGTTCGGTGGGGATGTGGAGTTCGCCCAACTGGACGGCCTCCACGCCGGCCTTGTTGGTCAGCAGGAGCATTTCGTGCTCGGGCACATTCAGGAAGCGGCGGAGGATTTGAATGTCGAGCGAAGGGTAGAAGTTCATTGGGCCTTGCTCGTCATGCCAGGCGCCGCGGTAGGCCAGGGTCAGCGGGGCGCGGCGAAAGATGCCGTCGGCGTCGGCGGTGAAATTGAAATAGCCGACGCCGAAATTAGCGGCCTGGGTGAAGGCCGGCAGGTTGGTCTCGGCCAGATAGCCTTGCTCGCCGGAGAAAACCTCCTTGAGCGGCGGAGGCAGCTGGCCCTGGGGATCGTTCACGCCGCGGGTCGAGTAGGAGCTAAACGTCAGCAGCGTGTCGGCTTCCTGCTGGGCTTTTTCGTCCACGAAGCGAACTTCGGCGCGGCTGGGGAAAAAGAAATAGCCCAGCACCACGTTGTTGGCGCGCGCGATGGCTTCCGCGAGGGCGGCGTCGGTGTCGGCGGCGCGAGCCATCTCCTCGAGCTGGGCGAGGTAGGTTGGGTCACGCCGCGGCTCAGGTGTGCGCGCCAGGTAGGCCTCGCGGGCCTGCTCAATGGCGGTCAGGCCGGACTTGGCGTCGGGCTTGGGAAAGTTGATGTCGAAGCCCACCACTTTGGCGCCGTGGGCGCTCAACAAGTCGAGCAACCGGACGTACTCGTGTCGGGAAAAGGGCCAGCTCCCCAACCGCTCCAGGGTGGCCTGGTCAATGGCGACGATGACAATGTTGGGGGACGGCTCGGTGCGGCCACGGACGCGGAAGCGGGTGTCGTAGGTTTTGGCTTCGATGCTGTCGAGGAATTGCGCCAGCGGGGTGCGGGCTTCCGCCAGGTAGGTGTGGGCGTAGAGAAGGGCGCCCAGCAGCGTGACGCCGCAGCTAATCAGGATGCTGTAGCGGCGAGCGCGCCAGGCGGCGCGCAGTTTTTCAAGCCAGCCCACGGTGGGGGTCTGTGGTGCGCTACCCCTCTTGCACCACTACGCACTGAACCACTTCGTCCACGGAAGTCAGGCCTTCGCGCAGCAGCATCAGGCCGTAATCCTTGAGCGACATCATCCCCTGCTGGCGGGCCACGTCGCGGATTTCGTCGGTGCTGGCCTTGCGGATGACTCCGGTGCGGATGCCCTGGTTCATCCGCATCACTTCGTAGATGCCGACGCGGCCCTTGTAGCCGGAGCCGCCGCAGACGTCGCAGCCCTTGGGCTTGTAGAAGGTCAGTTTCTCTTCTGTCGCCGGGGCGCCCAGGTATTTCAGGGTGTCGGGGTCAACCGTGTAGGCTTCTTTGCAGGCCTTGCAGAGCCGCCGCGCCAGCCGCTGGGCGATGATGCCGATGGTGGAGCTGGCCACCAGAAACGGCTCGATGCCCATTTCATCGAGGCGGACAAAGGTGCCGGCGGCGTCGTTGGTGTGCAGGGTGGTGAAAACCATGTGGCCGGTCAAGGCGGCTTCGACGGCGATTTTGGCGGTTTCGAGGTCGCGAGTCTCGCCGATCAGGATGACGTCGGGGTCTTGCCGGAGGAAGGCGCGCAGCACGCGCGCGAAGTCGAGCCCGATCTCTTTCTTCACCTGCACTTGATTGATGCCCGCCAGGTCGTACTCGATGGGGTCTTCGGCGGTGGAGATGTTGACGTCGGGGCTGTTGAGCTCCGCCAGAGCCGAATAAAGCGTGGTGGTCTTGCCGGAGCCGGTGGGCCCGGTCACGTACATGATGCCGTAGGGCTGGCTCACCATATCGCGCACCAGGGCCAGGGTGGGCGGGTTCGAAATCAGCTTGTCGAGGCCGAGCTGGGTGTTGGACTTGTCCAGGATGCGCATGCAGACTTTCTCGCCCCACTTGGAAGGGATGGTGGAGACGCGGAAGTCAATGGACTTGTTCTCCATTCGCACGCTGATGCGTCCGTCCTGCGGCAGGCGTTTTTCGGCGATGTCGAGCTTGGAAAGGATCTTGAGGCGGGAAATCAGCCCCATTTGGGCTTTCTTGGGGAGCTGCTGGATAACGTTGAGCAAGCCGTCAATCCGGAAGCGTACCACGACCTCGGCTTCCTGCGGCTCCACGTGGATGTCACTGGCGCCGCGCTTCACCGCCAGGGCCAGGATGGCGTTGGCCAAGCGCACCACGGGAGCGTCTTCGGCCGAATGGCGCAATTCCGTGGTCGAGGCCGTGGTTTCCTCAGCGGTGACTTCCTCCAGGTCGATTTCCTTAAAAGCGTCGGTCTGCAGGGAATCGAGCACCGCCTGGGGGTTGACGGGAGCCGCCGCAGCCGCGCCGCCATCTCCGCCCGTCGCTGCCTTGGCCGCCTCCTTGCTTTTCGCCTCGTCCCCCTTCCTCATTAATTCCTTGTAGGGGCCGGAGAGGAAGCGGTTGAATTCTTCTTCGCTGCAGGCCACCGGCTCGATCATCACGCCTTTGACGAAGCGGCGCACGTCGTCCAGCGCCAGAATATTGTTGGGGTTCACCATGGCCAGGGTCAGGCGGGTGTTGGCAAAGGCGATGGGCAGCACCTTGTGCTGCAAGATGCTCTGCTCGGGGAGCAGCGCCAGGACGCGGGCGTCGAACTGCAGCTTGCCCAGGCTGACGAACTCGATGCCGACGTTCTCGCTGGCCCGTTCCAGCCGCTCGGCCATGATCTTCATCAGGGACACGCCGATTTTCGGGTGCTGGAGGAGCAGTCCTTGAAAATCTCCCTGCTCGAGGATGCCGACCGTGGTGGGTTCGGCGGAAACCACGGAGGCGGTGCGCGGTTTGCCGGTCAGCAGCGCCATTTCCCCGAAGCAGGCGCCCGGCCCGAGCTCCGTCAGCAGGAATTCGATTCCCGTGTTCGGGTCCTTCTTGCGCACCTCGCACTTGCCGGCGGTGATGAAGTACATGGAATCGCCCGGCTGTCCCTCGCGGACGACATAGAACTGCGGCGGAAAGTCGCGCCGTTTCAGCCGGCGCACGATGGCGTCGCATTCCGTGGAGGAGAGCAGGCTGAAGAGCTGAATGCGCTGGAGGAAATGCGTCTGGCGAGCCGCTGCGGGAGCCGCCGGCGCGGCCGCGCGGGGTGGCGGAGCCGTCGGGTGTTCTGGCGGTGGGGTCGCTGTCTGCGGCTTGGTCCCCATTATCTCCCCCTGCGTCGAGATCGCCGTTTGAGGGCGTCAAACGCGGTAGCGGACAGCCGAAGGCTCGTCCGGCCGGTCAGGCGAAAGTCCCTCGAGATGCGCCCATTATACCCCGGGGACTGAACGCCTCCAAGAGAAAAACCCCGCGCGCACTTTCTCTGGCTCCCGCGGGGCGAGTGGAGTATACTCCGTTCCATTCGAGGCATTCCCCCGGGGAGCAAGAGGGTAATGGCCAAAGAAGTTTTTTATTTCAGCGACTCTCCCGTGGCCACAGTGGCGACGCGGCTTTCCGCTCCCTTTCGAGCTCGCGGGGTGCCGCGCCAGTCGCTGCCCGAGGATGTTTCTCAGGTGGCTGGGGTGTGGCTGGCCGACCCGGCGCGCGACGCCAAAGCGCTAGCGGGCGTCATCAGCCGCAACCCGCGGCTGCGCATCGTTTACTTGGCCCGGGCCGCCAGCAAGGATGGCGGGGAAGGACAGGCGGCCTTTGCCTACCTGCCCGCCAAACCCCAGCCCGTGGTTTTGCAACGCACGCTGGCCAGCGCCTTCGAGAATATCGAGCTGGTGGATCGGCTCGCGCAGGCCGAGAGCCAACTGGCTCGTTCTCGCCACGAGGTGCAGGAGCTGAACCGCATCGGCATCGTGCTGTCGGTGGAAAAGGACACCGAAAGACTGCTGGACTTGATTCTGCGCGCCAGCCGCGAAATCACGACCTCCGACGCCGGTTCCCTCTACCTGGTCGAAGAAGTGTCGGAATCGGAAAAGCGCTTGCGTTTCAAGCTGACTCAGAACGACAGCGTGCCGGTCAGCTTCACGGAATTCACCATGCCCATTGACCGGCGCAGCATCGCCGGCTACGTGGCCGACACCGGCGAGATGCTGCACCTGGCTGATGTCTACGAGCTGCCGCCCGATTCGCCCTTCAAATTCAACCGGCGCTGGGATGAGGAAAGCGGCTACCGAAGCAAGTCCATGCTCACCATCCCCATGAAAAACACCAAAGGGGAGATTCTGGGGGTGCTGCAGCTCCTCAACAGCAAGCGCCACTTCGAGACCAAGCTCACCCTGCAGAACGTGGAGGAAGCGGTGGTGGCGTACGATCCCCGGCAGCGCGAGCTGGCCCTCTCGCTGGCCTCGCAAGCCGCGGTGGCTTACGAGAACAACATTCTCTATCAGAGCATTGAGACGCTGTTCGAAGGCTTTGTGAAGGCGGCGGTGACCGCCATCGAGCAGCGCGACCCCACGACTTCCGGCCATTCCTTCCGCGTCTCCCGTTACACCTGCGGGCTAGCGGAAGCCGTAGACAAGTGCAGCGCGGGGCCTTACGCCGAGGTGCGTTTCAGCCGCGAGGAGATGAAGGAGATTCGCTACGCCGCCCTCCTGCACGATTTCGGCAAGGTCGGAGTGCGCGAAGAAGTGCTGGTCAAAGCTAAGAAGCTCTATCCCTCCAAGCTGGAGATTATTCAGCACCGGTTCGATTACATTCGCAAAGAAATCGAGGGTCACTTCCTGCACCGCAAACTTGAAGCGCTGGAGGGCAGGCAGTCGGCTGAAGTCCTGCGCCACCTGGACGAAGAGATGCGCCTGCGCCTGGCCGAGCTCGACGACTACTTCGAGTTCGTCCTCAAGTGCAACGAGCCCACCGTGCTCCCCGAAGGAAATTTCGAAAAGCTGCTCGACCTGGCCAAACGCACCTACGGCGACGCGCGCGGGGTCGAGCGCACCTACTTGAGCCCCGAGGAAGTGCGCTTCCTGTCCATCCCCAAGGGCAGCCTCGATCCCGACGAACGCCTCCAGATCGAATCCCACGTCATCCACACCTTCAACTTCCTGGCGCAGATTCCCTGGACCAAAGAAATCAAGGAAATCCCCAGCATCGCCCGCGCCCACCACGAAAAGCTCGATGGGACCGGGTATCCCTACAAGCTCACCGCGCCGCAGATTCCGCCGCAGGCGAAGATCATGACCATCTCCGACATCTTTGACGCGCTCTCGGCGTCCGACCGTCCTTACAAGAAGGCGGTTCCCATCGAGCGAGCCCTCAACATCCTGACCATGGAAGTCAAGGGGGGCCAGCTCGACCCGGATCTCTATCAGCTCTTTCTCGACGCCAAGATCTACGAGCTGGCGTCCCGCGGCAGCTAAGTTTCCCGTTGTCATTCTGAGCCCCGAAACTTCGGGGCGAAGGATCTGCTTTCCTCTTCGTCCTTCCTTCGCGTGCTAGAATTGCCCTCGAGAGGAAACTCGTCGTTATGGTCTCCTGGTGGATTCTCCTCGTGATTGCGGCGCTGGTCGCTGCCGTGTCCTGGTTGCTGGCAACGAACGCGGAGCGCCAGAAGCAGTCTGCCCAGCTCCGCGAACTGGAGGGAAGTTGCCGGGCGCTCGAAAGCTCAGTCAAACATCTGCGTGAGCAACTACAGAACAAAGAGGCACGGGTCACACAACTCGGCAAAGAACTTCAAGAACTAAGGGAACAAAAAGCCGCGCTAGAGGAGCGTGAGCGTCTGCTGCATGTGTCTGACGCTGAGCTCCGCCAGCGCTTCGAGAAGAAAGAGGCCGAGGCGGCAGCGCAGAGCCGGGAGTTGCTCCAGCTGCGCGAAGAAAAGGCCACCATCGAGACCCATTGGAAGGAGACGCAGTCCGCCCTTTTGCAGCGCGACAAGCTGCTAGAGCAAGCCAAGGACATTTTCGCGAACCTCCGCACTCCCAGCGTCAAGGGGCGCTGGGGGGAGTTGACCCTGCGCCGCGTGGCCGAACTTGCCGGCATGTCGGAGTATTGCGACTTCCAGGAGCAGGTTAGTACCAGTTCCGACGAAGGCCGTCTGCGGCCCGACATGATCGTTCGCCTTCCGGCCGGTCGTCAGGTCGTCGTCGACGCGAAGGCACCGCTCGATGCCTTTCAGGACGCGATGCAAGCCCCAGCGGAGGAAGAGCGCCAGCGCGCCATGCAGCGCCACGCTCAACTTGTCCGCGGCCACATGACCCGGCTGAGCGAAAAGGCTTACTGGAACCAGTTTCCCCAGGCACCGGAGTTCGTCGTCCTTTTTTTGCCCGGCGAGTCCTTCTTCAGTGGCGCGCTGGAAGCTGACCGCACTCTCCTCGAAGACGGCATCGCTCAGCGGGTTATCCTCGCCACTCCCACCACACTGATTGCACTCTTGTGGGCGGTTGCGTACGGCTGGCGGTGGGAAGCTATTGCTCGTAACTCAGAGGAAATCAGCCGACTGGGATCACAAGCCTATGAACGGATGGGCGTCCTCACCGAGCATCTTTCCAACGTCGGGTCCGCTCTGACAAAAGCGGTGGAGAGCTATAACCGGGCCGTTGGCTCCCTCGAAGATCGCTACCTTCCCTCCGTGAGGAAGTTCAAAGAGCTTGGTGCCACCTCCGCGGAAGACATCCCCACCCTGGAACCCGTTGAAAAGGCTCCTCGGCTTCTCCCCGACCAATAAGACAAGGCAGGGCAGCAGACAGGCCGCCGGGCTTGAGTTTGTTTCTGGGCTGTCTACCAGGCCAGCTTGAGGCCCATCTGGTATTGCCGGGGGTCGAGGGCCGAAGTGGGCTGGCCGGCGATGCAGGTGCCGCCCACGGTGCCATCGCAGAGCGGGTTGACGTCGAGAACGTTGAAGCGGTTGAAGATATTGAAGAAATCGTTAATCCACTCCAGCGACAGGCGTTCGCCCAATGAGAACCGCCGCGACAGCCGGAAATCCACGATGGCGGTTCCCGGCCGCCGGAAGGTGTTCCGCCCCAGGGTGCCGATCAAGTTCCCATCATTGGCCAGCGAGGGGCTGGTGAAGCAGACACCCGGTATGAAATTCGAACTGCGAGCTTGCGGATCGGAACAGTCGGCGACGTTGGGCCGGTCGGTCGAAGCGCCGAAGTCAAAGTTGTTGTCCGAGCCGGCCAGCACGGTAAACGGCCGTCCCGCGGAAAGATCGATGATGGGCGAGAAGACCCAGTGGGCCAGAAAGGGGTTCTGGTACGGGCTTTGCAGGATGGCGCTGAAGACGAAGCGATGGCGCTGGTCGAAAGTGGAATTGCCGCGCTCCAGGTCGGCGCGGCGGTTGTCTTGGGGGTTGAGCAGAGTCTGCAGGTCGGTGGAGTCGTCAATGGCGTGCGACCAGGTGTAAGAGGCGAGGAATTGGTAGTTGTTGGAGAACCGCTTGTTAAAGCTAAAGGTCAGGCCGTGGTAAATCGAGTTTCCGCTCGACTCCTGCTGGTTGACATCGCTGTAGGGAATGAAAACGCCCGGCCCGGTGGCGTAGCGCAAGGGGCTCCCCAGAGCGGTGAGGGCCGCGTTGGCCAGGCCCACCAGGCCTGCCATAGAGGCGTCGGGAATCCCCACCGGCCCCGTCAGCGCCAGGTTGGGTCCGGAGGGGCGGAAGTGATTGAACGCGAAAGGTTGCGCCACCGGCGCGCCGTCGAACGCCGTCCCGGTGCCGGCGACGAAACCGAAGATGCCCGGCACCACCACGATGAAATTCGCCGTGCTGGCCAGGGGAAGCGCCATGAAGCGGGGATCAGACGCCCCCAGGCCGGCGGCGTTGGCCGCCAGGAAGTTGAAGGCCAGCAGGTTGGGGTCGGTGGCGTTGATATTGCGCGGGCGGTTCAGGTGCAAGCCGTGGGCGTAGTTGTAGCCCACGCTCATGGAAAGATTCTTGGAAAGCTCGTGCTCGAAGCTGACGTTTATCTGCTGCGCGTAGGCGTATTCAAAGTCCGCCTGCGTCGGCAGCGTCCAGGGAAGAATCGGCAGCCCCGGCCCGCTGGCGCAAATGCGGGTTGGATCGACCGAGGGTTGCGGGCAGAAGCGCAGGTTGGTAAAGGCAGAGTTACTGAGGAAGGCGTCGAAGCGTCCCTCGGTGGGGATGTAGCCGAATTCCGGCGGGACAGTTAAAGTTCCTTGGAAGAGTGAGGCCGCGCTGAAATTGGCCGCGCCCGGCAATCCCAGCGGCACGAACTGTTGGACCGACTCCACGCCATCGGCGGTGTTGGAGTTGAAGGCCAGACCCAGCAGCGGATGGTCGAAATAGATTCCGTAGGAGGCTCGCACCACGTTCTTGCCGCTGCCCCAGGGGTCCCAGGCCAGGCCGAAGCGCGGGGCAAAATTGTTCTTGTCGCGCCGCAGGCCTTCGATCACGCCCAGGGCGGCTTCGGCCTGCCCGATCAGTTGGCTGGCGGCCTCATTCATGTTGAGGCCGCCCGGGGCGAAAACGGGCGTGAGTTCCACGTCGTAGCGAAGGCCATAGTTGAAAGTGAGGTTGGAGCGGGCCCGCCAGGAATCTTGCACAAACCAGCCGATGGCGTTCATGCTGAACGGCCGGTCGGAATTTCCCATTCCTTGCAGGAAGATTTGCGGGAAGCCCAGGCCGTAAGCCTGGACGGCGTTGAGCGCCGGCAGCGAGCCGGTGGGGGAGAGCGCCTGAGCGCCGGCAATCAGGGCATCCACGGTGGCCTGCGGCAAGCTAAAGGGCGGCGCCAGCAGCACGCCCTCCACAAAATTCTCGCTGGGCAAGGCGCCGAAGTTGTAGAGACCTCCGTAGTTGAGTTGGAAGATTTGTTTTCCTCGGCGTCCGGCGATGCCGATGTGGTTGAGATCTACGCCCACTTTCGGCGTGTGGCGCCCCTTGATCCAGCTCACAGTGTCCGTGAACTGCCAGCGTTGTTCGGTGCGCTCGATGGTGGAGAACGGCTCGCGGCCGAAGAAGGCAAAGCCGCCGATGTTCATGGCGGCCTGGTCGCCCCCGGGGAATTTGGAGAAGTCGTAGGTCAGTCCGCGACGCGCATACTGCCAGCGGAACTGGTTGAGCCAGGCGCTTCCGAAGGTGCTGGTCAGCTGCCCGACGCCGGCCAGGTCGCGGAACTGCTGCACCGAGGTGCGGGAGGCGGCGTTCTGGCCAAAGGTCTGGTTCTGGGCGTTGACCTGGATGCCGTCCACGGTGCTGGGTGAGATGTTGGCTCGGAGGAAGAGCGTGTGCTGGGCGTTCAGCGTGTGGTCGAGGCGCATCGACCAGAAGCTGGTGCCTTCGGCGACGGGGTAGTTGCCGATCAATTGCGAGAGCGGCGCGAAATGGTCGAGTGCGCTCACGGGCAGGCAGGGCGGCGCCGGCGCCCCCGGGCAGGTGAGGAAAAACGGGCCGGAAAAGGCATTGACGCCGTTTACCGCTGTCCCCGAGCCCGCCCCGCCCACTACCACCAAGGCCGTCCCCACAGTGGCGGCCAGCGGGCCGGGCAGGGTAGCGATGAAGCCGGCCTGATCGGGCGTCAGCAGTTGATTTCCGAAGCCGGTGGGGATGGAAATAAACCCGAAATTGTCCTGGCCGATGGAGGAGAAGCCGGTTTCCTGGCGCCGGCGCGTTTCAAAGGCGAAGAAGAAGAAGGTACGGTCTTTGACGATGGGCCCGCCGAGCGTCAGCCCGGTTTGCACGCGCGTGTAGGCCGGATTGGAGACGGTGGAGAAGGGGTTGCGCGCCTGCAAAGACTTGTGGCGCAGGAAGGCGAAGGCGTTGCCATGCAGCTGGTTGGTGCCGCTCTTGGTAACAATGTTGACTACGCCGCCGGCGGCGCGGCCGAACTCCGGCATGTAGCTGCCGCTCACGATCTGGAACTCCTGCACGGCTTCCTGGGAAACGGTGGAGCGCACGCCGTTGACGGAGTTGTCGGTGGCGTCGGCCCCGTCCACCGAGACCTGGTTGGAGCGGGCACGCTGGCCGGAGAAATTGAGCCCGGAGGTGGGAGCGGCGCCGATGCTGGGGGCGCTGTCGCGGGCCGCGGTCGAAGTCAGCAGGGTGAAATTCAGGTAGTCGCGCTGGTTGATGGGCAGGTTCTCGATCTGGCGCGGGTTGATGACTTCTGCCACCGCGGTGCGCTCGGTTTCTACCAGCAGCGTTTCCGTCGTGACTTCCACGGTGGTTACATCAGTGCGAATCTGCAGGTCGATGTTCAGTTCGGCTCGCTGCCCCACGCGGATTCCCACCGAGGTTGATTTGAAGGTTGTGAAGCCCTGACCCTCGACGGTCATTTCATATTCGCCCGGCTGCAGGGCCAGCAGATGGTAGTTGCCTTCGGCGTCGGTCGTGGTACTCCGGCTGATATTGGTGGCTTTATTGCGCACGGTTACGGTGGCATTGGGCACGCGGGCTCCCTGGGGGTCGTTGACCACACCCACCAGGTCGCCGGCATTGGCTTGAGCCTGTGCAAACGCCGGCGGCGCTAGCGCCAGTGACAAAGCCAGAGTTGCCAGCCAGCAGACTCCAAAGCCGATGATTTGACGCTTCATGATTGTCCTCTCCCCCTGCGGAAATCCTTGGAAGGCGGTGGCACCGTGGTCCCGTGCATTTTCATTGCGCCCGCTCTCGCAGGCGACACCCTCCGGCTTGTGCCGCTTGTAGCACCATTGGGGCGGAAGCTGCAAGAGGAATTTGCCGGGAGATTTTGTTTAGCGGGCCAGGAAGAGGGTTTCAGCGAAGGGCCACTCCTGATCTACCCACTGGGCCTCCGCGCGGAAACCGGCACGCTCGCCCAGTTCGACCACTTCGCCAGGGGTGAACTTGTGGCAACTCTCCGTCCAAATGGTTTCCTCGCGGCGAAACGCGACCGTGAGGTCCGCTTGGCGGACGCCAACCGTCTGGTCGGCCAGGGAGCGAAGATGCATTTCAATGCGCCGCTTCTCCGGGTTGTAACGCGCTACATGGTGAAACTGGGAGAGGTTGAAGTTGCCCTCCAGCTCCCGGTTGATGCGTGCCAGCAGGTTCAGATTGAAGGCCGCGGTGATTCTCAGGGGGTCGTCGTAGGCTAGGAGCAGCGCGCGGACATCTTTTTCTAGATCGGTGCCCAGCAGGAAACCGTCGCCCGGAAGAAGAGTCTGCCGCACCTGCCGGAGAAATTCTTCGGCCGCCGGACGGTCGAAGTTACCGATAGTGCTGCCGAGAAACAGCACCAGCACCGGAACGCCGGTGGGCCGCTGTGCGACCACCGTCTCAATCCCTTCGAGGTAGGGTTTCTCCAAACCGGCTACGGTCACCCGTTCGAGTCCTCCCAGCTCGAACTGGCATCGCTCCAGGGCCGCCCGGGAGAGGTCGATGGGAAAATAGTGGACGGGCTGCTGCCGGGCCAGCGCCTCCAGCACCCACCGCGTCTTCTTGCCGGTTCCGCTGCCCAGTTCGGCAACCATCGACGGGCCGGCAAAACGCCGGGCCAGTTCCGGGGCATGCTGTCGCAAGAGGCGGGCGTCGGCGCGGGTCAGCCCATATTCGGGCAAGAGGGTGATGACCTCAAAGAGAGCCGTGCCCACATCGTCGTAGAAGTACTTGGCGGGGAGTTCCTTCTGGCCCGCTTTGCCCAGGCCGGGGCGCACCTCGGCGGCAAACTCCGCCAGCTTCTCCGCGACAGTTTGGGGCGCCATACGGTTTTCTTTGTCGGCCAGGATTAATTCTCCACGCAGCGGAACGTGGCATAAATGTACGGGTAGTGAGGCTGATACCAGTTGCGGAAGGAGCGACGCAGCAGGCAGGCCGCGGTGCGCGCCGATCCCCCTTTGACCACATAGTGCTTCCCATCGAAGAACTCCGCCGAATAACCGGGGTAGAAAGAAGACGGTTGGAAGCCGGGAAAGGCAGCGAATTCCGTGCTGGTCCATTCCCAGCCGTTGCCGGCCAGGTCAGCCACCCCGAAGAAACTTCGGCCGGCAGGATGAGCGTTTACGGGAGTGGGATTCCAGCCCGAGAAATCGAAGTTGCCGTGGCGGGGCTGGGGCGGCTCCTCTCCCCAGGGATAGGCGCGTTCGCACCCGTCGGCCGTCCCGTAGGCCGCGCGGTGCCACTGCGCCTCGGTGGGCAGAGCCCGCCCCCGCCAGCGGGCGTATGCTGAGGCTTCGGTCTGGCTGACGAAAACCGGCCAGTCGAGCGGCAAGGGAATCTCCGCAAAGAGCGCGCGGTAGAACCAGCGGTCCCCCCGCCGGCGCCAAAACCGTGGGTGTTCGAGCTGCTGCTCGGACTTCCACGGCCAATCCTTCTCGCGCCACAGCGAACGCTCCTGATACCCGCCCTGGCGGAGAAACTCGAGGAACTGGCCATTGGTGACCGGGTAGACGTCCATCGCGAAGGCCGGGACTTCGACGCTGTGGGACTGAAACTCGTTGTCCCAGCCGAAAGGCATTTCGCGACTCGGCCGCAGCCCCAGCGTCACGCTTCCCGCGGGAATCTCCACACGTTGCGGTTGAACCGGAGCCTGCGCCGCGGGCTCTGGTAGAATCGGACCGACACGCAGACTCTCGAGCGGAAGCTGGTGCAACAAGTAGGCCAGAGTTTCGGTGTGCATCAAGCGGTGTTCGATGCCCACGTGGAAAATCAGGCCGTCCTTCAGCTCAGGAGCGGCCGTGGCGGAAAAGGAAGATTCCTCGAGGTACTCGTCCACGGTGCGACGCACGCGGAGGCAGTAGTGGCGAATCTTGCCCAGGAACGGCCAGTCCGAGGGCGAGTCGGTGGGCAGGTCTCCGTTGACGGGGTCGATGCCGAAAGCGAACAGGCGGTCGAAGTCTTCTTGGAAGGGGTGGCGCTGGAAGGCACTCCGACAAATCATGTTCCAGTCGAACGCCTCCAGATGGCCGAGGTAGAAGATGAGACGGTGGCGCTCGGGAATGGGCCGCTCGTACAACGCACCCGGTTGGAGGAGAGCAAACAGCTCATCCGTCCGCGCACGGGCCTCCGCCAACCGCGCTGCCAGCGAGCGCCGCCGCGTCTCGACTCCCGACATAAAAAACGCCCTCTCCTTTTCCTTCGTCCCGTTAGCGCCCGCTTGGTTACGCGCGGGCAGCGAATGTGCAACGTCCTCGGCGAGTGGCCCCAGGGTGGGCCTGGCGCGAGGAGGTGCCTGTTTATCGGCTGCCACGCTCGATGTCAACCGTGAATTGATTGGATGCCGGAGATGAATCTCGGGAACCAGAGGCGATGAGGGAACCGCAAAGAGGCGGCGTGATGATTGAATTCCGCGGCGTGGACTATCGTCTCGACGGCCGCGCGTTGCTCGCCGGCCTTTCGCTCAGCGTCGAGCAGGGTGAGACGCTGGTGCTGCTCGGGCGCAGCGGTTCCGGAAAAACCACCACCCTCAAGCTCATCAACTGCCTGCTGGAGCCCGCGTCCGGGGAAGTTTTGGTCGAAGGCCAGCCCACCACGGCCTGGGACCCCATCCGGCTGCGGCGCCGCATTGGTTACGTCATTCAGGAAGTGGGCCTGTTTCCTCACATGACCGTGGAGCGCAACGTCGGCTTGGTGCCGGCGCTCGAAGGCTGGCCGCCGGAGCGCGTGCGCGCCCGGGCGCGCGAGCTGCTGGTTTTGGTGGGGCTCGACCCGGACGAGTTTGCCGGGCGCTATCCGCGACAACTTTCCGGCGGCCAGCGGCAACGCGTCGGCGTGGCCCGCGCCCTGGCCGTGGATCCCCCTGTTTTGTTGATGGACGAGCCCTTCGGGGCTCTTGACCCCGTCACCCGCGCCGAGATGCAGCGCGAGTTCCGCCGGCTCCAGCAACAGTTGAACAAGACGATTGTCTTCGTCACCCACGACGTGCGCGAGGCGCTGCTGCTCGGGACTCGCATTGGCGTGCTCGCCGGCGGACGTCTGGTGGCGCTCCATACGCGCCAGCAATTCCTGCAGGCTTCTGAGCCGTCTGTGGTGGAGTTTGTTGATGTTTTACGCAGTCTCGACGACGAATTGAAGCTATGAAACGAGGTGTCCGGTGAGCTTTCTCGACTTTCTGGTCGCGAATCGCGGCGAAGTTTTAACTTTGACTTTTGAGCATCTGGCTCTGGTGGCGCTCTCGATGGTGTTAGCGGTGCTGCTGGGGCTGCCGCTTGGTATCTTGATTACCCGGCGGCCGGCGTTGCGTCGCTCGCTGCTGGGGGCGGCCAACGTGATTCAGACTGTCCCCAGCCTGGCGCTGTTCGGCTTCCTGCTGCCCGTGCCGGTAATCGGCGGGATTGGCAGCCGGACGGCGGTGGTGGCGCTGGCGCTGTATGCTTTGCTGCCCATCGTGCGCAACACCTATGCCGGCATCAGCGGCGTGGATCCGGCGGTGGTCGAGGCCGCCCGCGGCATGGGGATGACCGAGCGACAACTTCTCTGGCAGGTTGAGCTGCCGCTGGCCTTGGGCGTGATTGTGGCGGGGATTCGCGTGGCCACGGTCATTACCGTGGGGGTGGCGACGGTCGCCGCCGCCATCGGCGCCGGCGGGCTGGGCACTTACATTTTTCGCGGGCTGGCGATGGTGAATAACCAGGTCATCCTGGCCGGGGCGGTGCCGGCGGCGCTGCTGGCCTTGCTGGCCGACTTCTCGCTGGGTTGGACCGAGCGACGCCTCAAGCGGGCCTACTAGTGCCGTTCCAACTATTTGGGGCAAACTGAATCCTGGGAAAACCTGCTATGAACCTCAGTGGAAAGTTGCCATGCAACTGGCAGCATAAGTTGGAACGGCACTAGATGCGGCTGCGTTCTCGGGTTTTTCTCACGGCTCTTCTTTTCGCGACCGCCACGAGCGGCGGATGCGGCGCGGGGCGGGACGACCGCATCGTCGTCGGCTCGAAGAACTTCACCGAACAAATCATCCTCGGCGAACTGGTGGCGCAGCACCTGGAGTCCCGCACAGGCCTGCGGGTCGAGCGTCGGCTCGACCTGGGCGGGACCTTTATCTGTCACCAGGCCTTGCGCACCGGCCAGATCGACCTCTATGTCGAATACACCGGCACGGCGCTGACGGCCCTTCTGCGCGAGCAGCCGGCGCGCGACCCCCAGGAAGTCTATCGGCGCGTGCGGGAGGAGTACGGGCGTCGGTTCGAGCTGGAGTGGATGCCGCCGCTCGGTTTCAACAACACTTTTGCGCTGGTGGTGCGCGGCGAGGACGCGCGGCGCCTGAAGCTCAAGACCATTTCTGATATGGCCGCGCAGGCGCCGCGCTGGCGCGCCGGCTTTGGCTACGAATTCATGGAGCGGGCGGACGGGTTTGCGGGTCTTGCCTCCACCTACGGGCTGCGCTTCGGCAGTCCACCGCGCACCATGGAGCTGGGCCTGCTGTATCGGGCGTTGAAGGAGAAACAGGTTGATATTGTGGCGGGCAATTCGACCGATGGCCTCATCGCCGCGCTCGACCTGGTCGTGCTGGAGGACGACCGCCACTATTTTCCGCCTTACTACGCCGCGCCGGTAGTCCGCCGCCCAACCCTGGAGCGACACCCGCCGGTGCGGGCCGCGCTCGAGGAGTTGGCCGGGAAGATCAGCGAAGAGGAGATGCGTCGGCTCAACTACGGCGTCGAAGGCGAACACCACGATGTGCGCCAGGTAGTCAGAGATTTCCTCCGCGCCAAGGGGCTATAATCCCGTGAAACGATTTTGGGCGCGGCATGCTCGCATACGCTGTTCTGTTGCTACTCCAAGTTCCTTCTGTGATCGGGATTCAAGTGCCTCCCTACGAGCCGGCCGCCTGCTTTTCCAAAGACCAAAAAGAGCGACTTGCGAAGGCGGCCAACCTTGCAGGGCGCCTTCCGCAGTATCTTGTCCTCGTGGAGAAGCAAGGCCGAAAGCTGGAAGAGTTCCTTCGCTCGGGCAACTCAGTCTCAGGCGAACCCTGGGGACCCCAAATCGGTCCGAGCTTCGACGAGGCGGTCAGAGGGACTGCCTGTGTGGCTGGTGCCCTGCGGAAAGATCTCCTAGGGCAAAGGGTTGACGAGGACAAGGCGGATGAAGTTGAACTGCACTGCTTGGCCGACGGAACGAAGAAGCTCGAAATCCTTCTCGAGTCTGCCCTCAAGGAAGAATGGTTTTTTGACCACCAACGACGCTCGCTGAGTCGCGCCTTGTGGGAAGTAGAAGAAGCTGAAGCTGCCCTTGCGCGCACACTTAAGCAGCCCGGAAATCTTCGAGCTAGTTGGCTTGGCGCCCTTTGTGCCGCCGTTGCGCCCTTGTGCTAAGCTGGTGGGGATTGGCCCGTGGGGCTGTAGCTCAGACTGGATAGAGCAGCGGT
>CAYTXK010000007.1:384-24866 GCA_964441645.1 uncultured Acidobacteriota bacterium | reverse complement strand
ACCCTGAGCGAAGTCGAAGGGTGCGGTAGAATTTTCCTACTGTGATCAAGACCATTACACAAGCGGCGCACTACATTGACGAGCTCGGCTTCTCGGAGCGGAGCGAAGACCCTGAGCGAAGTCGAAGGGTGCGGTAGAATTTTCCTACTGTGATCAAGACCATCACACAAGCCGCGCGCTTCATTGACCAGGCTGGATTTTGTCTCCTCTTCCCCATCAAAGGCCTCAAGCTGCCCAGCCTCTGGGCCGCGGTGAAAGCGTCCTCGCCCCGCCAGCGGCGGGGGAAGCCAGCACGCAGTTTCAACCTGGCCGCCGACTGGGACGACGACGCCCTCCGCCTCTGGGGCTGGAAGGACGAGCTGCCCCGCCGACGCCTTTGCTATTTCGGCAAATACTTCCGCGGCAAGCAGTCGCTTATCTCGCTCGCGTTTCTCCCCTGCTTCTATCGCCTGGAAGAGAACTTCAGTTCGGCCCTTGCCGATGGTTCGCTTTTCGCTCACCATCCCGAGCGACAGCCGAGGGACGAATACGCCCAACTCTACCGCGAAGGGAAAATTTCGGCCGACGCCCACGCCGTCTGCCGCCAGCTTTTCCGCCACGGCCCACAGGCCACGCTCGAGTTGCGCCACGGGCTCGGGTGGGCGTCGAAGCGCGGCAACGTGCGCTTCAAGCGCGCCCTCGACGAGCTCCAGCGGCGGCTGCTCATCGTCCACTGGGGCGTCAAGGCGGAAACCCGCGCCTGGGAGAGCGTCGTTTATCAGTTGACCCCGCGCGCCTTCCCCCGCGCCGTCCGCGCCTCAGCCCGTTTATCCCCAGCGGAAGCCAGCGACCGCATCGCCGCTCAGTACCGCCGGCTCGTCCCCACCGCCACCGCGCCAGACGCCCAGCGCCTCTTCGGATGGCCTCGCGCCGACGCCCACGCTTTTTTTAAGTAGCGGCGAGGAACGCTCCTTTTGTTCCTCGTCGGCAGTTCCCTCGCTTTGCGTTACACTGGCTTTCTTTCGGTGCGTTCGTGAAAAGAAACACCAAGCTGGCTTCACTCCTCTTGTTGAGTTTCGTGGTTCGACTTTCGCTCACCATCCCGAGCGGCACTCGAGGGACGGCGCACGCCGCGGAGCCGCAGCGCCCGGCCACCATCGAGTGGGCGCCCGACGGCAAAGTGTTGGTCGCCGCCAACGGTTTTCTGGCGCGCTTTGACCCCGACTCCGACGCCGAGCAACTGCTCGACGACACCGCCATCGCCTTTGCTCTGCAACCAAAGGGAAATTCCTTGGTGGCGGTGGCCACGCCCGACGAGCTGGCGCTGCGCCGCTATCCCGACTTCGTGCGGCTCGCATCGCTCCCGCTGGCCGAAGCGGGATCAGCGGCAAGCACTGTGCAGGCGCTAGCTTGGTCGCCCGATGGCGCGACGCTCGCCGGCGGCACCGCCGAAGGCCACGTCTTGCTGTGGAATGTCGCGCCGGACAAGCCCGCGGCGGCCGAGTTGTGGGCCGACTTGAGCGTCGAGCCAGCGAGCGGGGTTCTGCGCTTGAGCTTTTCCGCCGATGGCAAGCGGTTGCTGTCGGCGTTCGAAGACGGCCGCGCCGTGTTGTGGGACCTGGAGGCCCACCAGGAGCTGCGGCGCTTCGACCCGCTGTCATTCGAGTCGGGTGAGGGGCACGCACTGCTCTCCATGATTCTCAGTCCCGATGGGCGCCGCGTGCTCGCCACCTACCGGCAGGGCGAAGAGGCCGAGATGGCGCTGCTTGATGAGAGTGGGCGCGTCCGCTGGCGGCGCCGCGGCTATGGCCTCGAATTTACGAGCGACGGCGCAGCGGTGCTGGCGCTGGCGCCACCCTTCCGCATTGCCGCGCTCTATCGCGCCGAAGATGCCGAAGCACTGCGCACCTTCGAGCCGCCCGAAGGCGTGAGTGTGCTGCACGCCGTGCGCGCCAGCCCTGACGGCAAGAAGCTGGTCGGGGTCGGCGAAGGCCCGGGCGGGCAGGTGCTGATGATCTGGGACTTTGCTAGCGCGCGGGTGCTGCGCCTGCGCCGCTGATTTTTTGTGGGTCGCGGCTTTCAGCCGCGACAATAAAAGCTGCCGCGATAGCATCTTCCTCGCTGCCGCAGGCCGTTGCGGAGTGCGAACGCACGGAGCAACAAGGAGATTAGCGAAAGCCGGCCTTGTCCCACTTGGCAAGCGTATCCTTCACCACCGCCGCCACGCAGGCGTTGACGCGGCGGAAGTACTCGTCGGCCTTGGCCTGATCAAAGTCGCCCGGCATCCCCTTGCCTTTTTCGTAAAGCCCGATGCTCGAGGGCGCGGGCGTGGCCGCCCAAGTGCCGGGCCCGGCGTTCGCCGTGGCGGTGATTTCGCTGAGCCGTTCTTTTTTCACCAGGCTCGGGTTGATGGCCTGAATGAAGGCGGTTTCGTTCTCGCCCGCGTGCCCGCCGGGATTGCCGAAGACTTCGACCGTGACGTCCGCGCAAGTGCTCCACCAGTTGATGACCAGCGTGTTGACGCCGCGGGCGAGCGCCACTTCCTGCGCCACCTGCATCAGCAGTTGCGTTTGCGGGCCGCCGTGCCCGTTCACGATGACAATGTTGCGGAAGCCGTTTTTCACCAGGCCTTCGAGCACAGCGCGCACGTAGGGCGCGTAGACCTCGGCGGGGATGTGCGTGGCGCCGGGATAGGGCGCCATCGAGCCGGTGACGCCGTAGCCGATGTGCGGGGCGATGAGCGCGTTCACCTCGGGGGCGATGGCCTCGGCGATTTTGACCGGGGCCAGGTTGTCGGCGCCGTTGGCGGTCACGCCATGCGGCTCGAGCGTGCCGGTGGTCAGCAGAACAGTCTTCACTTTCGCCGGCACCAGCTCGCGGAACTCCAGCCAGTTCAACTCATCCATCCACCGCGACGCCGGCTCCTGCGCCGTGGCCGTCGGCCCGATAATCAGAAAGGGGAGAAACAGGAAAACAGAAGAAGAAAGCGTTTTATTCATAACCCCTCCCATCAGTGTGAATACATGTTCATCTGTGGCTTCAGATTTTTCCCGCGCGCGGGTATTCGATGTAGCGGGCGGTTTCATCGGCGACCGCCGGGCCGCACAGGGTCTCGACCACATAGAAGGCCATGTCCAGGCCGGCGGCGACACCGGCCGAGGTGATGATGCCGTCATCCACGACGCGCCGCTCGCGCTCGACCTTCAGGGTGGGGTCCAGCGAGGCCAGCAAATCGAGCGCGCCCCAGTGCGTGGTGGCGCGGCGGCCTTGGAGCAGGCCGGCTTTGGCCAGCAGCAGGGAGCCGGTGCAAACGGAGCTCGTGCGGCGAGCGCTGGCGGCTCGCTGGCGGATCCAGTCGAGCGTTTCGCGGTCGTCGAGGAGGCGGCGCGTGCCAAAGCCGCCGGGCACGACCAGCAGGTCAATCGCGGGCGCGTCGGCGAAGCTGTAGTCAGGCAGCACGCGCAAGCCACCTGTGGCGATGACAGGCTCTTTTGATTTGGCGACCGTGAAGACGCGGAAGGGCGCGCTCTCCTCCGAGCGGCGCGACTCGATGCCCGGCTCCAGGCGCGTGCGGGAGAAGACTTCGAACGGCCCCGCGAAGTCGAGCACCTCGACCCCGTCGAAAATCAGGATGCCGACGTTCCAGCGCTCCACGCTTCACCTATCGGGCACGATGGCCCAGAGCAGCAAGTACATGCTGACGATGCCAACGACGAGCAGCAGCACAAAAACCAGCGCGCGGCGCGCCGAGGGCGGCGCCGCGGGCAGGCGCGCGTCAGCGACCATCTCAGCGGCGAAGGTTTCCTCTTCCACGTAGGCGCAGTCCACCACCCGCACCTCGGGCACACGGCGCCCATCTTCGAGAATCAGATCCACCACCTGCACGCCACTCTCCGCGCCCGGCAGTTCTCGCAGCTTCAGTTGGATGGCCAGCGGCAGTTCATCCATTCAGGCTCCACGGCTGGTCGGGAATGAGATGGACCTAAGCAACCGTGCCTCTGCAGCTTTCACTGCGGCCGTGATATCCCTTACCCCGTGTTTTTGCCAGATGCTGTCGCGCAGGTGCAGTATCGATCCGTTGACATGATTGCGGAATTTAGCCTCTTGCTGGACAACGTCAAACGGCAGAATGCACGCTTGAAGAACCGAGAAGTCTTCCTTGAAGAGCACTCCGACACAGTAGTCAAACTGACGCTTAGGCAAGTCCCGGAATGGGCTCAATTGTCTTGATTTGTTGTGTGCGGTAACCCTTCGACCTTTGATCTCGTAGCGCCTGCCCTCTGCGTCCGTTGCATCATATCCCTTCGTAGACTTTGGCGCGAGCGTGAGGGCGAGCGCATCTACCGCCAGATACTCAGCCACGTCCGCAGCCGGATTGTTCGTACTCCTCGTAACCATCCGGTCATTCAACTCCCCTAATACTCTGGCGTACAAAGTCAGAAGCGCGGAGGAGGACAGGCGCGTGAGATCTGGAACTTCTTCTTTGTCGTCTCTGCTCATCTGACTCGCAGGTGTTTCTGTTGCCCGACCTTGTAGGCCTCGGCCAGCAGGCGCCGGAAGGCCGCGGCGAGCGGCACCAGCGGGGCGCAGGCGTGCACGGCGTTGCGCTGCGGCAGCCACCGCCGGCACTTCGGGCACCGCCACAAGCGTGTGTTTTTCATTTCCGACCTTGATTTTTATCCAAGAAGCTGATTAGGACATGATTGACAAGCCGTTCGAAAAAATGCACGTGAGGAATGTATTCCTCAGGCGTCCAACTGCGCTCTCCTGCTGACATGCCAAGTGACCTGTCGATCTCTTCCCATATGACAGGAGGGCCGACTGCATTTGGTGGAAACGGTTCTCCAGTGTGAAGTGTTCGTGACCTTTGGTTGTAGATCCTTGCGAGTAAGTCAGGGAGCTCCGTGGGCTCGATTTTTCCGTGCTCTGGCCTCCCTTCGTATTGCCAGAATGAGTCCTGGACGTGATCTAGGATGAAGCGCTTGAACTTTCTAGCAATCAGGCGCTCCCTAGCAAGGATTCGGTTTTGTAGGCGGTGTCGCAAATCGGCACTGTCGACCTGGGATATTAGTCCAGCGAGTTGCGGGTCAAGCTCTTGCAGAGGCGGCTTGTCAATTTCATAGCGTTCGGCCAACACCTCTACTGCAGAAACTAAGGCTAAATAGGCCATTTCTGAGTTCTCTTCGACTAAACCGAGGGCATGGTGGTAGAGGCGAGTAGCGAGAATAAAGGATTGGTGATAGTCGGGGTTGAGGGTTTCCACTAGACGCAGGCGTGGCTCCAGGTCGGATAGGTTGCTATGGCCGTTAACAAGGTGCGGGTCGGCCCACGCTCTGGTCAACGTGAAGGTACGGGGCAAGTCATCCATTCGGACAACGGCTTGTAACCTAAGTCGGCGCCGCAGTAACAGCGAGGAAAGAGCGATGATCTCACTAGCTACGCCACCTCCGTGATAGAAACCTGATTCACTTGCACGTTGCCATTCCTCAGGGTCTTGCTCTTTCTCGCGGACTCGGAGGCAAAGCCACCGCTCCTCCCCCGGTTCTTTCTTAGTGAACTCCCAAATCGTGAAGTAGTACGGACCGTAGCTAAGTTCACCCACAATGTGCGCGTCCACAATGACTAGATATTCAGTCGTCCGGGCTCGAGAAGATTCTCTCAGGGCCTCGATGTTTCTTACAAACAGCATCCGTTTGTCTTCAGGCATGGTCTTGGGTGGGCCCAGCTTCCTCTTGCTTGGCAGATTTGAAGGCTTCGCGGGCGGTGAGGATGGTGTTGATGTGAATCTGTACTGTGTCGGAGACGTGGCGAGCATAACCACCGGCAAAAGTAATCGCAATCGGGATGCCGCGCGAGCGCGCGGCTTCAATGACCAGGCGGTCGCGCTCCTTCAGTCCCTCGATTGTAAGCGCCAGGCCGCCGAGTTGGTCTTCCATATACGGATCGGCGCCGGCGAGGTAGAAAATCAAGTCCGGTCGTGGCTCGTGGCCCGCGCCCCGCGACTCGTGATGCCCCACCACATTCTCGCTGAGCCCGGTGGCACCCGCCACCGAGCTAGCCGGGACGCGCTTGGGAGCATCGACTGCAAAGCGGCGGAAAGCTTCGTCGAGGGCCTCGCGGAGCAGGCGCAGGTAGGTGTCGTCGCGGGTGAAGTCGGCCAGGCCGACGTCGAGGTCGGAAGGCGGCTTGGGGTGCGGGTAGTTGTTCTCCTGGTGCATGGAGAGCGTGAAGATCGAAGGGTCGGCGGCAAAGATGGCGGCGGTGCCGTTGCCGTGGTGGACGTCGAGGTCAACCACCATCGCGGTGCGCAGCCCCGAACCTTTGGGGCCCTCAGCCTGCAAGCGCCGCAGGGCCACGGCCACGTCGTTGATGGCGCAGAAGCCTTCGCCGTGGTCAGGGAAGGCGTGGTGGAAGCCGCCGCCGAGGTTGAAGCCGCAGCCATCGCGCCGGGCGCAGCGGGCCGCGAGCGTCGAGCCACCCGCCGAGAGCCAGAAGGCCCGCACCAGTTGCGGCGAGTAGGGCACTTCCAGGCGCATCACTTCCCACGGCGTCAGCCGGCCGGTCTTGAGCTTGCGCACCCACTCCCGGGTGTGCACGCGCAGGACGTCTTCGTCGCGCGCCGGCTCGGGCTCGAGGAAATCTTCCGGCGCCGCGAGGCCGTCGGCCAGGCAGCGCTCGCGGATGAGCTTGAACTTGACCGCCGGAAAAACGTGGCTGCCCAGATTCAGGTCGTAGTTCTCGGAATAGGCGAGCTTGAAGGGAAGCATCGGCTAAGCCATTTCCCGCGTCTCTTCGTACGAGCGTTCAAGTTTCTCGCAAAACGTCTTCAGCGTTTGCAGGGGGATCCGTCGGGAGATGTACAACGGGTCCCAAAGACAAACATAAGCTTGTACTAGGACAACTCCATCCTTATACACAGATAGATGGTCACACACCTCCGGGTTTGCACATTTGTCCGTTATCCTTGCCAGTTCGCGAAGAAAAGCCGCGTCCGTCGGAAGGTGATATGTCGTAGGGCGAGGCCATACGGTTCCCATTTGGACTTTGGTATGGGGATCAATCTTGTTTGCTTCCAAGAAGGCCTTTAATTGTTTTGGGTGTTCCCCACCTTCGAGGTAGAGGACACTCCCTTGCTCCAGCAGCTCAGGAAGGACATGAATGAAGTCCGAGAAAGCCAGCCCTCTGACTTGTACCTTCCAGCACCAGGATTCGGCCAACCTGATTCCCCGCCTCTCTTCGGGAGGCACTACATGAAGAAGCTTGTACAGCCACGCGAACATGTTCTACCCGCCTTGAGGAAACTGGCAGGATTCTAGCATGCGCGATAGGTCGCTGGCCGCAGCATGCCAGGCGCGCTACAATAGCAGCTCGTTCCCGGTTGCGACCATGAAGGCGCGCGTTTACGTCACACTGAAGAAAACGGTGCTCGACCCGCAGGGGCAGACCATCCACCGGGCGCTCGCTCACCTCGGCTACCAGAGCGTCAAGCAAGTGCGTCAGGGCAAGGTTTTCGAGCTGGAGCTCGACGGCCTGGCCCCCGCGCAGGCCCGCGCCGAGCTCGAGCGCCTCGCCCGCGACGTCCTCGTCAATCCGGTGATTGAAGAATTCCGCTACGAGCTCGAAGAGTGAAGTAAGCAACCACCTTCGTCTGTGCCGCTCAAACGCAACCTACTCTTCCTCTTATCCGCCGCCTTCCTGCGCTCCATGGGCATCGGGCTGACGGGTGTGCTGCTGGCGCTCTATCTGGCGCAGGCAGGCTTGAGCGTGGGCGCCATCGGGGTAATAGTCGCCGTGGGGCTGGCCGGCTCGGCCGCCGCTACGCTTCTGGTGACGTTGGCCGCCGATCGACTCGGCCGCCGTTCAACCCTCCTGCTGCTGGCGATGCTCTCGGTTGGCGGTGGAGTGGCGCTGGCGTTCGCTTCCCAATTCACTGTTTTCCTCCTGGCGGCGTTCTTCGGAATGCTCAACGGCATGGGCCGCGACCGCGGCGGCGCCGTCGCCCTCGAGCAGGCCATGGTCCCGGAGACGGTGCCTGCCGCACGCCGCACCTGGGCGCTGGCCTGGTACAACCTGCTGCTCGATACCGGCGGCGCGCTCGGAGGACTCGCGGGCAGCCTCCCTTACTTTCTCCGCCAGGGCTTCGCGCTCGACCTCCTCGACTCCTACCGGCTCACTTTCGGCTTCTACACCTTGCTCATGCTGGCCGGCGCCGCGCTCTACCTGGGCCTGACGAAGCAAGTTGAAGTCCACGCCACTGGCGTTGCCCTGCCGCCCGTCTCTCCCGCCGGCAAGCGCATCGTCTACCGGCTGGCCGCCATCTTCACACTCGACAGCATCGGCGGCGGCTTCCTCACCAACACCCTGTTGGCTTACTGGTTCTTCAAGCGCTTCGGTGTCGGCGAGGAATGGCTGGGGCCGCTGTTTTTCGCCGCCGGCCTAGCCAACGCCGGCTCGCATCTGGGCGCGGCCCGCATCGCGGAACGCATCGGGCTGATCAACACCATGGTATTTACGCACATCCCGGCGAGTCTTTTGTTGATCGCCGTGCCCTTCGTGCCCAGCTTTGGCTGGGCGGCGGTTTTGTTCCTGCTGCGGGAAGCGCTGGCGCGGATGGACGTGCCCACGCGCCAGTCTTATACGTTGGCGCTGGTGGCGCCCGCCGAGCGCACCTTCGCCAGCGGAGTGACTAATCTGACGCGGAACATATCGTGGGCCGCGGCGCCGTCGTTCGCCGGTTGGCTGATGCAGTCGGGGGCCACGCTCTCAGCGCCGCTCTTCATCGGCAGTGGGCTGAAAATCGTCTACGACATTCTGCTTTACGTGGCCTTCCGGAAAATCCGCCCGCCGGAAGAGCAAGCGCGGGGGAGTTGAACGAGCGGTAGCTCAGAGCTTAGCCAGCAGCGGAATCGGCAGCCCGCTGGGGCGCTCCTCGCGCGTCAGCTCGACCTCCTGGAAGCGCACCACGACCCGGCTCGGCGCCTCATGGCGCAGCACGCGCGCCCGGCAGCGGGCGTAGACACGGTCAGGATGGAAGGGGCGTTCGACCAGCGGAAAGCTGACCTCGAGCTCCGTGTCCACGGGCGGCAGCGGGCCTTCGGCCAGGCAAAGCACTACGCCGCCGCCGCTGATGGTTTCGCCGTTCAGACGAGGGTCAAGCGACAGGGCGCGGCCGTTCCAGGAAGCTTCGAGCTTGAGCGCAGCGGGCCGCTCGTAGCGGAGAAACACTCGCCGCTCGCGAGGCAGAGGTTTAGAGAGAGATGAAGCCGAATACGTCTGAGCCATGGTTGCTGGAGACGGCGTCCCCTGCAACCCGCAACGAGAGGAAGTTTCTAGTTTCTGGCCTGCGGCGTTCCTGCGGCCCGTTCTTTGTACACGTCGGCGCGGCCAATGTCAAGCCTGTCTGCCGCAGGCAGGCTCGCGCGCGAAAAAATCTTCTGCTAGGCTGGCAGCGCAGTTTTTTCGAGGAGAGCTAACTATGGCGCAGAAGCTGATTGATGTGGTGGGGGTCTCGAAGCAGAGTTTCGCCAAAGCCGCCGAAAATGCAGTGTCCGAGGCGGCCCGCACAGTGCGTGGGTTGCGCTGGGCGCGGATTACCGAGTTGGAGATGGCACTCGAGGGCAAGAAGGTGCTCGAGTACCGCGCCACCGCGCGCCTCTACTTCGACGTCCAGCGCTAGTACCGTTCCAACTTCTTGTGCCTAGGCCGAGCCGCCGACCCGCCGGATAGCTCATTACGAGGAGGGTGTTCGCGGCTGTGTTGAAGCAAGTTGGAACGGCACTAAGCAAACACGCCAGCGTGCCCCTCGGCCGGCTTCTCGGACCGGTCTTCGGGAACAAACTCGATGTCCTCGAAATAGACGGCCACACGGTTGGGCCTGTCGTGGCGCACCACGCGCCCGCGGCAGCGGGCGCACAAGCGTTGCCCTCCACCCTCAGAGGCGAGTGGAATAGCGACTTCCAGCTCCGCACCCAGCGGCGGCAGCGGCCCCTGCGCTAGGCAAAACGCCGCCCCCATAGCGCTGATGTTCTCCAGCTCGGGATTCTCGGCCAAGGGGAGCAGGCGCCCGTTCGCGCGCACTTCCAGCAGCGCCGACACAGGCAGGTGGTAGCGCCCGAAGTGACGGTGCTCCCGGACGTGCAGGGGAAGAGTTTCTAGTTGTTTGTAGGCTTTCTGGTTCATGGGCCGGGTTGGCGTCCCCTGTAGCCCGGCAACAAGAAGAGTCCCTGACTCTGCGGAGCTCCTTTGTAGCCGTTGTTGGCCCCAATGTCAAGCTCCGAGCCAACAGAAAGTTAGATGCGGCTGGAAGCGAGCCGGGTTTTCAGCCCTCAGGCGGGCAGAGAGGCCACGGCGGCGCGAAAGCGGCCGAGCAGCACGCCCCGCGTGGCTTCATCGCAGAACGCCACCTCGAAGGCCCTCTGGCTGACGCGCAGCAGTTCTGGGCGGGAGAGGCCCAGGCGGTGGGCGAGGGCGTACTCCTGGTTGAGCGTGGTTTCGAAGAGGCCAGGGTCGTCGGTGTTGAGGGTCACGGGGACGCCACGGCGAACATAGTCCACCAGCGGATGCCGCCGCAGGTCGTGGCTGCCGGTGTGCTTCCGCAGCGCGCCGGTGCGCAGGTTGCTGGTGGGGCAGACTTCGAGAGGGATGGTTTTCTCCGCCAGCCTCGCGACCAGCGTGGGGTCGCGGAAGGCCGCCAGCCCGTGCCCAATGCGCTCCGCCCCCAGCGCGCGCAGTGCGCCCCAGATGCTCCGCGGACCGACGGTTTCTCCCGCGTGCACCGTGACGTGCAAGCCGGCGGCGCGCACCCGCTCGAAGCTGGCGCGGAATTTCTCCGGCGGGGCGCCCCGCTCCTCGCCGCCGATGCCGAAAGCCACCACGCCCGCGTCCTTCCAGCCGATGGCGTAGTCGGCCACCCGGGCGACGTGCCGCGCGCCGAAGTTGCGCACCGCGTCCACAATCCAGCGCACTTCCACCGGGTGTTTCCGCTGCGTTTCCTGCGCCGCCTGGCGCACGGCAAGGAAGGTCGCCTCCAAGTCCTGCTTTTTCCACAACACTACGCCGGCCGAAAGGGTGATTTCAGCGTAAAGCACGTTTTGGTGGTGCAGGCGCGCCAGGAGCGCGCGCAGAAGAAAAGCATGGTCGGCCGGTGTGCGCAACTGCTCGCTGACCCACTTGAAGGCCAGGAGAAAGCTGAGGAAGCTGCGGCGGTAAGCGTAGCGCCGCTCGACTTCTGCCAGCGAGAGTTCGCGCCCCTGCTCCCGCGCCAGCGCTACCAGCGTTTCCGGTGTCGCCGAGCCTTCGAGATGCAAGTGCAGCTCGGCCTTCGGCAGTTGCTCAATCCAGCGGGGAACCGCCGCCGTCTTAGGCGACCCGCGGGCCATGGAGTTTATTGGGCGGGCAGAGGCGGTCGGCCGGCGTTCAGCCAGGCGGTGTACCAGTAAGAGCCGACCGAGAGGCTGGCGTTGGTCACCTGACGAATCAGGATGGCGCCCACGGCGTCGTAGAAGGCTTCGTAGTACTCGTCGTTGTAGTCCACCTTGCCGGCGCGCGCCTGGCTGTCGGCGTAGAGGATGTTGTCCACCCAGGTGTTGGCTTCGAGCGTCATGCCGAAGGCGTGCCGCGTGGGGTCTTCCACTTTGTAGGCTCCGCCCGGGCGGATGATGAAGAACATCTGGTAGCGGTCAATCAGGCTGTTGGAGTAGCGCTGGTCCACGCCCGGCTGGTTGGAAAGCTGGCCGCTGTTGTTCAGCGTGGTGTTGAAGGGGTCGTTGGCTTCCGTGACCACCCGCGCCAGGATGGCGGCGTAGAGCTTCACCTTGTCCCACTGCTGCTCGCGAAAGGCTTCTTCGAGCTTCAGGCTGTAGTTGCCGACTTGCCAGGGCAAGGTGCCGTTTTCAATCACCTTTCGCCGTGTGAATTTGCGCACGGCGGCGTTGTAGTCGCGCGGCAGCTCGGCAAACGGGTAACGGCCGTAGTGGTCCAGCCGGATGTAGCCGTGCTCGGGCCGCAGCGTCTCCTCGCCCCACTGGGCGGGGTTGTCGCAGAGGTCGGCCACCGTGTTGCGGTTGGCCTCGAAGAAACTGCGCAGCGGATAGGGGAGGGTGTCTACGGCGCGCGTCACCACCAGCCGGTGGGTGCGGCTCTCCCAGGCCACCGCCGGCCGCGGGGCCGCCAGCCAGGCGGCCAGGCTGGCCAGCGCCGCTGCTGCCAGGGGTGCAGCCAGGCGCGCGCGAGGCCTCCGATAACGTCGCATGGAGAAGAAAACTCCCAGCCCCTTAAATGGGTTGATGCAATCGGCTCCGTGTCCGACTATACCCGAAATAAATCCCGAGGCCAATCACGAGCCACACCAGGAAGCGGATCCAGGTTTGTATCGGCAGGCTGAGCATCAGCACCAGGCAGCAAGCGATGGTGGCCAGCGGCAGCCAGGGCACCAGCGGCACGCGGAAGGTCCGGGGGCGCTCGGGTTGGGTTCGCCGCAGAACCAGGACTCCAGCGGAAACGAGGATGAAGGCGAACAACGTGCCGATGTTGGTCAGCTCGGCGGCGGTTCCGATGTCAAGCAGGCCGGAAGGAATCGCCACCAGAATTCCCGCGATCCAGGTGCTGATGTGCGGCGTGCGGAAGCGCGGGTGGACGCGGCCGAAGACCTGCGGCAGCAGGCCGTCGCGCGACATCGCGAACCAGATGCGCGTTTGCCCGAGCTGAAAGACCAGCAGAACGCTGACCATGCCGATCATCGCCCCCAGGCTCACCCAGCGCTGGATGCTTTCGAGCCCGATGGCGTGCAAAGCGGAGGCCACCGGCGCGGCGTCGTCGAGGAAGGTCTGGTAGGGGCGGATGCCGGTCAGAATCAGGGACACGGCCACGTAGAGCACAGCGCAGACGGTGAGCGAGGTCAGGATGGCGAGGGGGAGGTCGCGGCGCGGGTTGCGACACTCCTCCGCCGCCGTGGAGATGGAGTCGAAGCCGATATAGGCGAAGAACACAATCGCCCCGCCCGTCAGCACCCCTTGCCAGCCGTTGGGCATGAACGGATGCCAGTTCTTCGGTTCCACGTAAGGAAAGGCCGCCAGCACGAATAGCAGCACCGCGCCCAGCTTGACGAACACCATGGCCGTGTTGGCCTTGGCCGACTCCTTGATGCCAATCACCAGCAGCGCGGTGAGAATCATGATGGCGAGAAAACTCGGCAGGTTGAAGTGCCACGCCCAGCCTTCGATGGGCGAGTAGGCGGGCGTCATCAGCGCCTGCGGCAATTCCAGCCCGAAAGATTGCAGCAGGCTGTTGAGATAGGCGGAGAACCCCACCGCCACCCCGATGTTCCCCACCGAATACTCGAGGATCAAGTCCCAGCCGATAATCCAGGCGATGAGCTCGCCCATAGTGGCGTAGGTGTAGGTGTACGCGCTGCCGGCTACCGGAATCATCGAGGCCAGCTCGGCGTAGCACAGGCCCGCCAGCCCGCAGACAATCGCCACCAGAAAGAACGAGAGGGCGATGGCCGGCCCGGCGCCCGGCCGCCCGCTCACCGACAGGGCTTCCTGCCCGTGCAGAAGGACGTCGAGCAGTGGCGCGTGGAAGATGGACTCGACGGCCAGCCGCTGGCCCGCCGCCGCTGTCCCGGTGAGGACGAAAATTCCCGTGCCGATAATGGCGCCAATTCCCAACGCCGTGAGGTGGATGAGGCCAAGCGCCTTTTTCAAGCGCCGGTCGGGAGCTTCGGTGTCGGCAATCAGTTGGTCAATGTTTTTCGTCCGCAGCAGCGATGAGCTCAACCCGCCTCCTTTATCCCGAGCGCCGCCAGGTCTCTTTTGAGCGGCGCGAGGGATTCTTCACACCCGCTCCAGCCCGGCGTATTTTTCAATCAGCTTTTTGCGCCCGTAGTTGACGAAGTGAACCATAATTTTGCGCTCCGCGCCTTCCCCGTCCACCGCCAGCACCGTGCCTTCGCCGAATTTGGGGTGCCTCACCGTGCAACCCAGCGGGTAGCGCGGGTCGTGCGTGTGGCGGGGCGCGGGCGCCGCGTCCTCCTCCGCCGAAACTCGGCGCAGGCCACGGCCGGGGCGGGCGCCGTCCCGCGCGGGTGACCAACTCCTCCGCGGATGAGCCTGCTCTTCCAGCCGCTCGTAGCGCCAGCCCGCCGGGGCGGGCCAGCCGTTGTTCTCAACCGAAAGAGGCGCGACCGGGCTTTCCGACAAGCGCTCCAGCAGCCCCTCAGGGATTTCCGCGATAAAGCGCGAGGGCTCGGTGGCGTCGCTCTCGCCCGCCGCCCACGAGCGCCGCCGCAGTGCGCGGAGCAGAAAGAGTTCCCGCCGCGCCCGCGTCATCCCCACATAGCAGAGCCGGCGCTCCTCTTCGATGTCGGCGTCGCGCTCCAGCGAGCGGCTGTGCGGCAGCAGGCCCTCTTCGAGCCCCACCAGAAAAACCGTATCGAACTCCGTGCCCTTGGCGCTGTGCAAGGTCATCAACGTAATGGGGGCGCTGGCCTCGTAGTCGTCGGCATCGCTCACCAGCGCCGCACGGTCCAGGAAAGCGTCCACCGATTCCCCGCGCGCCTCGCTTTCCGTCGCCGCCTCGATGAGTTCCTCCAGATTTTCCAGCCGTCCCTCGGCCTCCGGCGTCTGCTGTTGTTTGAGCCACGCCTCGTAGCCGCTCGCCTCCAGGGCGAAGCGCAACGCCTCCGAGAAAAGTTTTTGCTCCAAGGTTTCTCGCAGCCGCCCCAGCAGTTCGCAGAACAATCGCACCCGGCCATCGTCGCTCTCCGTCAACGCGTCCCACAAAGAGCGCCCGGCGGCGTGTGCCGCGCTGACCAGTCTTTCCACGCGGAGGTCCCCGATGCCCCGCGGGGGCACGTTCAAAATGCGCAACAGGCTTTGCTCATCCTGCGAGTTGCGTGCCGCGCGCACGTAGGCCAACAGGTCGCGCACCTCCACCCGCTTGTAGAAACTGAAGCCGCCCACGATTTTGTAGGGGAGCTGGTGCTGGCGCAGCGCTTCTTCGTAGAGACGCGACTGGGCGTTGGTACGGTAGAGAACTGCCATCTTTTGCTCGCGGCCGGCGCGGCGGCGGCTGGCGAGCTGCTCGGCGACAAACTGCGCCTCCAGGCGCGCATCGTCCGCTTCGTAGAACGACACCCGCGCCCCCACTTTCTCTTCACTCCAGAGAACTTTTTCCTTGCGGCTGCGGTTGTGGCGGATGAGCGCCGTGGCCACATCGAGAATGGGCTGCGTCGAGCGGTAGTTCTGCTCCAGCAGAATCAGCCGCCGCTCCGGGTAGTCTCGCTCGAAGCGGTAGATGTTTTCGTAGTCCGCCCCGCGCCAGCCGTAGATGGATTGGTCTTCGTCCCCTACCACGCAGACGTTGGCCGGCTCGTCCTGAGAAGGGGGCGCCAGCCAGCGCACCAGCTCGTACTGCGGGCGATTGGTGTCCTGGTATTCGTCCACCAGCAAATAGCGGCAACGCTGCTGCCAGCGGGCGCGCGCGTCCGGGTGCTCCGCCAGCACCCGCACCGCCTCCAGCAGCAGGTCATCGAAGTCGAGCGCCTGCGCCTGCCGAAGCGCCTGCCGGTAGCGGTGAAAGAGTTCGGCGTGGCGCCGCTCCTGCGGGTTTCCGCTCCGTTCCCAGTCTTCCGCCGAGCGCCCCGCGGTCTTCGAGCGGCTGATGCGCTCCAGCACCCCCCGCGCCACCCAGGCGCGGTCATCTTCGCCAAACTCTTTGAGGAGCGACCGGACCACGCGTTCCTGGTCGTCGTCGTCGTAGATGGAAAAGTCGCGCCGCAGGCCGAGCGCCGGCGCCTCGCGGCGCAGCAGCCGCGCGCAAAACGAGTGAAAGGTCGAAGTCCGGGGAAGCGAACCTGAGCCCGGCAGCAGCGCTGCCACCCGCTCCCGCATCACCTCGGCGGCCTTGTTGGTGAAGGTGACCGCCAGGATTTCCTCCGGCTGCGCTCGCCCCTGCTCGATCAAGTGGGCGATGCGGTAGGTGATGACGCGGGTCTTGCCGGCCCCGGCCCCGGCCAGCACCAGCAGCGGCCCATCGGTCGCGGTGACGGCTTCTTGCTGCGCCGGATTCAACTCGAGCAGCAGGTTGGACATGAAAGAAAAGTCTGCCCTTCGCGCAGCCAGGAACGTGAAGAGTCCCGGCGGGGAGCCGCCATTCTATCACAGGGGTTCGCAGCGGCCCGGTCAGGGTTGGGCGTAGGGGGCGAGCGCGATTTCGAAGAAGAGCAGCCCTTCCTTGCTCGCCACGGCGCTCACATGCGGCACGTACACGCTGGCGTGGGCAAGATCAATCCCCTCCTCGCCCAGCGCAAAATAAAGAAATCCGCGCGCCCGGCCCCCGGGCGGTACTTCTCGCGCGCGCCACTGGCGGCTGCGCAGGGCTGCTTCGACGCCCTCGCGTGCTGCGCGCTTCTTGTCCTTCTTGTCCTTGGGCACGGGCAAGCGCGGTATAGGAATCGGCGAGCTCGGCTTGGGGCCCACCTTGGGCTGCTCCGCGCCCGGGGGAGGATAAAGGGCGAGGGCGATTTCCTCCGGGCTGACTTGGACGAACTCTTGCCCTTCGCCCATCACTTGAATGTTTTCCAGCGCCACCTCGACGCCGTCGTGGCGCTCGTTGATGATGAGCAGTTCCACCGGCAGCACCCCGGCGCGAATCGGCGCCGCAGCTTTGCCGAAAATTTTCTCCGCTTCGTCCTGGTCGGGGACGGGGCGCGCCGCGATGGTTACCCCTTGATGGGCGTCACGAGAAAGAAAGCGGTCTTCGTCGGCCGGTGGCGTGGCCCGGCCCGCCCCGAAGCTTCGGGGCGGGGTCAGCGCCACGGCGCCCAGTAAAACCGCCAAAGCGAAAGCGTGGACCTGCCGGTGCATCGCTCACCGTACGCTATAATAGCTGAGCTAGTGCCGTTCCAACTATTTGGGGCCCAAGCGGAGAACTTGTGGAATCGGCTGGCGGCGCACCTCGGTTCTGTTAGCCGCAGCAAGTGGGAACGGCACTAGTGGACTCGCTGAAGGCCCCTGCGGGCGTGCCCGTTTCGGGGCGAGTGGCTCGGTCAATGTACTTTCTCTATAGCGTGTTGTTCGGCCTGGCGCTGGTTTTGGCCAGCCCCTATTTTTTGCTGAAGGGCCTGCGCCACAACAAATACCTCCACAGCCTGCGCGCCCGGCTGGGCGCGGTGCCCGAGGGGCTGCGCCAGGCAGCGCCCGGGGCCCTCTGGGTGCACGCGGTTTCGGTGGGCGAAGTCCTGGCCGTGGCTCCGCTGGTCAAGGAGCTGCGGGCGCGCTTTCCCGCCCGCAAGCTTTTTGTCAGCACCACTACGCGTACCGGGCAGGAAATGGCGCAGCGGCGGCTTGCCTGCGACGGTACTCTTTACTTTCCGCTCGACTTCGCTTTCGCCTGCCGCCGCGCCCTCGACGCCCTCCAGCCGGCCATCGTCGTCATCGCTGAAACCGAAATCTGGCCGAACTTCTTCCGCGAAACCCGCCGCCACGGGGCCCGTCTGCTCCTGGTGAACGGCCGGCTCTCCGACCGCTCCTTCCGCGGCTATCGCCTCTGGCGCTTCTTCCTCCGGCGGGCTCTCGCCCAGGTGGATTTTTTCCTTTTGCAAAGCGCCGCCGATGCCAGCCGCCTGCGCGAGCTGGGCGCGCCGCCCGAGCGCGTGGCCGTGGGCGGCAACCTGAAGTTCGATCTGCCCGAGCCGGCGCCGTCCGAGCTGGTGGCCGAGCTTGAACGCCTGGCGCAAGGCGCTCCCATTGTCGTGGCCGGCTCTACGCTGGCGCGCGAGGAAGAGCAGCTGCTTAATGCCCTCCACGTCAGCGAGCAGGTCAAAGGCCGCCGCCCGATTCTGGTGCTGGCGCCGCGCCACCCGGAGCGCTTCGAGGAAGTGGCGCGCTGGCTCGAGGCGCGGGGCACGAACTTTGTCCGTCGCAGCCACTCCGCCGCGGACGGCCAGTGGCGCACCGACGGGCAGCGGCCCGAAGTGGTTCTGCTCGACACCATGGGCGAGCTGGCCGGAGCCTACGGCGCCGCCACTGTGGCCTTTGTCGGCGGCTCGCTCGTGCCCGCCGGCGGCCACAACCCCATCGAGCCGGCGCTCTGGGGCAAGCCGGTGGTCTTCGGTCCTTCGATGGAGAATTTCCGCAGCGTCGCCGGTGCCTTGCTGAAAGTCCACGGCGCTTTTCAGGTGCGCACGCCCGACGAGCTGGGGATTTTGCTCGCTACCTTGCTCGGTGATCCGGCTGCCTGTCAGCGCGCCGGAGCCGCCGCCCGCGCTGCCATTGAGCGCGAGCGCGGCGCCACCGCCCGCTGCGCCGACCGCATTGCCGCGCTGCTCGAGCCTCCGCCCGGAGCCGCTGCCTGATGTTGTGGCCTCCGTGGATGCGCTGGTTGCTCTGGCCGCTCGAGCAGCTCTACCTCCTCATCGTTTGGGCGCGGGCCGCTGCTTACCGCCGCGGCTGGCTGCGATCGCAGCGCCTGCCCGTCAAGGTCATCAGCATCGGCAACCTGACCGTAGGCGGAACGGGCAAGACTCCGATGGTGATTCGCCTCGCCGGCGCGCTGCGCGAGCGCGGGCTGCACGTCGCCATCCTGACCCGCGGCTACGGGCGCCGCGAGCGCCTGCCGCTGGTCATCAACGGCCGCGGCGAAGTCAGCCGCTACACCTCCAAGTTGATGGGCGACGAACCGGTCTTGCTGGCGCGCCGCCTCCCGGACGCGACCATCGGCATCGGCGCCGACCGCTTCGCCCTCGCCCAGCAGATTCTTCAAATGGAAGGCCCCCGTCCGCCTGATGTCTTTCTGCTCGACGACGGCTTCCAGCATCTCGGGCTGGCCCGCGAGCTCGACGTCGTCTTGCTGGACTCCTCCAATCCCTTTGGCGGCAACGCCGCCTTGCCCGCCGGCCCGTTGCGCGAGCCGCTCGGCGCGCTGGCCCGCGCTGACCTCATTGTGCTGACGCGCACGACCGACGGTGCCTCTAGTGAGCTGCTCTCGACCCTTCGCCGCTACTGCCCCCGCGCCCCGCTCTTCCAAGCCCACACTGAGCTCACCGGCGTCTACGACGCCGCCTCCCACCGCCCCGCCAATCTTTTCGTCCTCAAGCAGCAGCCCGCGTTCGCCTTCTGCGGCATCGGCAACCCCGAGGCCTTCTGGGAGGATCTCCGCCGCTGGGGCTTTGAGGTCGCAGGCACGCTGGCCTTTCCCGATCACCACCGCTACGTCATTGATGATTTCAAGACCATCATCCGGCAGGCTGACCGTGCGGGCGCGCGCGCCCTGCTGACCACCGAAAAAGATCTCGTCAACCTTACCGTCATTCCGCCCAGCATTCCGCCTACGTTCTATTGCCGGATTGATCTGGTCCTGGACGACGAAGCCGCATTTTTCGCGACGATTAGCGAGCGGCTGGGTGTGCCTGCCGCCCCTCAGGCAGCGCAAAGCTAGTATGGCTAAGGCCGGCACAGACCCCCGCAAGATTCTCCTCCGCCTGCCGAACTGGCTGGGCGATGCCGTTCTTTGCCTGCCGGCGCTGGAGCGCCTGCGGGCGCACTTCCCGCAGGCGGAGATCGTGGCCCTGGCGCGGCCGCGAGCCGCCGACCTGCTCCTCTCGCATCCCAGCCTCAACCGCGTGTGGGTTTTCGAGCGGCCAGGACGACACCAGGGGCTGCGCGGGCTACTCGCTCTGGCGAGGGAGTTGCGCCAGGAGCGCTTCGAGCTGGCGGTGCTCTTTCAGAACGCTTTCGAGGCCGCGCTGCTGGTCTGGCTCGCCGGCATTCCCCAGCGCGTGGGTTATCGGTGCGACGCGCGCGGCCCGCTGCTGACCGCAGCCATCGCCGTCCCACGCCCGAGGGAGATTCCTGCGCACGAGACCTATTACTATTTGGAATTATTGCGCCGCGCCGGCTGGCTGGATTCCCTCCCGGCCATCGAGCGCGTGTCGTTGCCGCCGGCGCCAGGTTTAGTCGAGCGCGTGCGCCAGCGCCTCCGCGACTCCGGCGCCGCCGATAAACCCTTGCGCGTAGTCATCGCCCCCGGAGTGCTGAACGGCTCGGCCCGCTGCTGGCCGCCGGAACGTTACGCAGCCTTGGCCGACCGTTTGGTTGAGGCCCACAACGCCGCTGTGCTACTCTGCGGCGCGCCGGCGGAAATCCCTCTCGGACAGGAGATTCGCAGCCGTATGCGCTTTCCCGCTATCTCATTGATGGGGCAGGATACCCCCGCCGAAATGTTGTGTTTGTTGACGTTTGTTGATCTATTTATCGGCAACGACTCCGGCGCCTCCCACCTGGCGGCGGCGGCCGGCGTGCCGCAGGTGGTGATTTTCGGCCCGACCGATGAAACCCGCACCGGCCCGCTCAACCCGCGGGCGCGTATCGTGAAGCACGCGGTCTCCTGCCAGCCGTGTTTTTTGCCCCAGTGTCCCGTGGACCACCGCTGCCTCCAACGCGTCAGCGTGGACGACGTCTGGCAGGCGGTCGAGGCCGTGCTGGCCGAGCGCCGGGCCGCGGTTTCACCGCGATGACCACCAATGCCAAGCGCCGCGCCCTCTTTCTCGATCGCGACGGCACCGTGGCCGAGGAAGTGGGTTACATCAACCATCTCAGCCGTTTCCGGCTTTATCCTTGGTCGGCCGAGGCTATTCGACGCATCAACGCCGCCGGGCTGGCGGCTGTGGTGGTGACCAATCAAGCGGGCGTGGCCCGCGGTTATTTTCCGGAAGAGTTGATCCGGCAGGTGAATGAAAAAATGACCGAGGAGTTGGCGGCGGCGGGCGCGCGGCTCGATGGCGTCTATTACTGCCCGCATCATCCCGAGGTGGGCGAGCCGCCCTATCGCCAGCGGTGTCGCTGTCGCAAGCCGCTGCCCGGGATGCTGGAAACCGCCGCGCGCGACTTGCAGTTGACTCTCGAAGGCTCGGTCGTCATCGGCGACCGCTATCTCGAGGTCGAGATGGCCCACCGCCTCGGCCTGCGCGCGGCGCTGGTGCTGACCGGCTACGGCCGCGGCGTGTTCGAATTCTCGCGCGCTCGCTGGCCGCGGCCACCCGAGTGGATTGGGGAAAATCTCCTGGAGGCTGTGGAGAAAATTCTTCCCGAGTTGCAATGACATTCAACCCTGCGACCTTGCTTAACCTGCTTGAGCGCCTGCGCGGCCGCCGCATTGTGGTGCTGGGCGACCTGGTGGTGGACGAGTTCGTCTACGGCGAGATGAAGCGCGTCTACGGCGACGTGGCTCGCACCTCGCGCGAAGTCGCCTTCGGCTTGGTGCTGCGCCAGCGCGAAGTCGTGCGCCTCCCCGGCGGCGGCGCCAACGCCATCAACAACCTCGTGGCCCTCGGCGCCCGCCCGATTCCCTTCGGCTTTCTTGGCGACGATGAACCCGGGCGCCACTTGCGGCGCACCTTCCGCCGCTGCGGCGTGGACGTGCGCGGCCTGCGAACTCTGCCCGGATGGACGACGCCCGTCAAAGCGCGCCTTCTCGCCGGCTCGCCGCACGCCGCCGCGCAACAAGTCTTGCGTCTCGACCGCGAAGAAGTGCACCCGGCTCCCGCCGCCGCGCAGCGCCGGCTGGCGGCCGCGGCCCGCCGTGCGCTCAAGGCCGCCGAGGCCGTGCTGGTTTGCGACTACGGTTATGGTTCCGCCACGCCGGCTGTCTTGCGGCACGTGTTTCGTCGGCGAGCGCAACTGCCCGTCGTAGTGGACTCGCGTTACCAGGTGCGCGCCTATCGCGGCCTTACCGCTGCCACCCCCAGCGTGCCCGAGCTCGAAGAGGCTTACCACCGCCAAATCGGCTCCGAGGCGCGCGCTCTAACCCGCTGGGGAAGCCGCTTGCTCCGCGAAATCCGCGCCCGCGCCCTCTTGCTCACCCGCGGCCGCCAGGGAATGCTTCTGCTCGAGCGCGGGCATCGCCCGCTCGCCATCCCGGCTTTTGGCAGCGAGCAGGTGGTGGACGTCACCGGCGCCGGCGACACCGTGGCCGCCGCCTTTACCGCCGCGCTCGCCGCCGGAGCCAGCTTCGCCGAGGCCGCCCGTCTCGCCAACGTCGCCGCCGGGCTGGTGGTCACCAAGCGTGGCACCGCCACCGCCAGCGCCGCTGAGCTTCGCGAAGCCCTGCGCCGCGCGACCTCGCCGCGCGCGTGAGCGAGCTCGCCCTGAAGGAGCCGTTCGGCCGATGAGCCCGCGGTTTCTCCTCCTCCGCCTCAGCTCTCTCGGCGACATCGTTCACGCCCTGCCCGCCGTGGCCGCACTGCGCGCCGCTTTCCCCCAAGCGCGCCTCGACTGGGTGGTCGAAAGCCGCTGGCGAGAGGTCATCGAGCTGAATCCCGACGTGTCGAACGTCCTCGCCGTCGACACCCACGCCTGGCGGCGCGCGCCGCTGGCCGCCCGCACCTGGCGGAGTCTCGCCGCGCTGCGTCAAACACTGCGCCAGGCCTGCTACGACGTCGCCATCGATCTGCAAGGTCTGTACAAATCAGCTGTGCTGGCCTGGCTGAGCGGTGCCCCCAAGCGAGTCGGTTTCGCGAAAGGCTGCGCCAAGGAGCCGGGCGCGGCGCTTTTCTACACCGAGTGTGTGCTGCCGCCCGCCAATACCCATGTGATTGAGATGAACCTGGCGCTCGCCAAAGCCGCGGGCGCACGCGAAGGTCCATGGCAGTTCCCCCTGCCGACCCGCCCCGAGGAAGAAGCCGAGGTCGAGCGCTGGCTGGCGAGCCAGCATCTCCGTGACTTTGTGGTGCTGAGCCCGGGCGGCGGCTGGCCCTCGAAGTGCTGGCCGGTCGAGCGCTACGCCGCCGTGCACAACATCCTGGCGCGCGAGCGCGGCTGGCGCACCGTGCTCAACACCGGCCCCGGCGAAGAAGCTCTCGCGAACCAGTTCCTGGCCGAGGCGCGGGTAACCCGCCCGGTGCTTTTCTCGCAATCCCTGCGCCACCTGCTGGCCTTGGTGCGCCGCGCGCGCCTGCTAATCAGCGGCGACAGCGGCCCGCTGCACCTGGCCGCCGCCGTGGGCACGCCCGTCGTCGGCCTCTATGGCCCCACCGACCCCGTACGCAACGGCCCCCCCAGCCCGCCCGCGCGAGCCGTGGTGCTGCATCACCGTCAAACACCGTCAAACACGTACAAACACGACCGCAAACCTTCACCGGCCATGCTGGGCATTACGGTGGAGGAAGTGGTGGCGGCCGTGAACCAGGTAATGGAGAGCAGCCGTGGCTAGCTACGCCGAGTGGGCGGCGCGCTCGCGGGTGCCGCTGCACTTTGTGCTGGCGGCGGTGGTTCTGCTGCTGGCGCGACCCCAACCGAAATTGCTCGCGGCCGGCGCCGGCCTGGTAACGGTGGGCGTGCTGGTTCGCGCCTGGGCCGCCGGCCATCTGCGGCGCGACAAGTCGCTCACCCTCAGCGGGCCCTACGCGCACTTGCGCCACCCGCTCTATTTCGGCTCCGCCATTATTCTCTTGGGGTTTGCCGCGGCCAGCGGTCGCGTCTCGCTGGCGGCGCTGCTGGCCGCGTACTTTCTCTTCCTGTTCCTTCCCGTCCTGCGGCGCGAGGAGCGGAATTTGCGCGCGACCTTTCCGGAAGACTACAGCGCCTTCGCCGCTCAGGTGCCGGCCCTTCTACCTCGCTTGGCTCCGGCGCGCGGCCTGGGCGAGGCCTCCGCTCAGAAATTCAATGGGCAACTGTACCTTCGCAATCAGGAGTGGAAGTCAGCCCTGGGCTCGGGCGCGGCCCTGGCTTTACTCTACGCCAAGATGCTGTGGAGCTGACGCGAGCTAGTGCCGTTCCAACTCCTTTCGAGCGCGCGCCCATTACTCTGGACTGCAAGCGGCGACAGGAGTTGGAACGGTATTAGTGCAGGCGGTACTTCTGGGCCAGCAGGCGCTGCAGGCGCGGCTGGTAGAGCAGGTCGAAGGCGCTCTCTTTTCCGGGGAAGAGGTTGAGCGCCACGCGCCGCGTGGCCGCCACCATTTCCGAGGCTTCTTCGAAGGCGAGGTCGCCTTCGCTGATGACATTCATCACCAGGCGCACGGTGAGCTGCAAGCGGTGCACGCGGCGGGATTCTTCGGCGATGGCGGCGGCGCGTTTCCGGTCTTGAGTGGTTGGCCCCATCACCGCGATTTTAGTGAGAGGAGTCGCCGCGCGCAAGCCGCCGCCTTCGCCCACAGATTCGGATAAAGCACGCGCCGCTGCTGCTCGGCAAAGTTCGACGTCTCCCAGCCGCCTTTTCGCAGGCGCGCCGTGACGCTGCCGTCGCGGTCGGTGCGATAGGTGCGCCGGGCGGCGGCGTGCAAGCGCTCCAGCACTGACGGGTAGGGATGGCCAAAGGGATTCGTGGCGCCCACGGACACGACGGCGACCTCCGGGGCCACGGCCTCGAGAAACGCCTCGCTGGCCGAATCACGCCCCCCGTGGTGCGGAACTTTCAGCAGGGCCGCTTTCATGAATGTCTGGCCGGCGGCGAGTTCTTTCTCAACCGGCGCCTCGATGTCGCCCGGCAGCAGCGCGCAGATCGCG
>CAYTXK010000007.1:0-374 GCA_964441645.1 uncultured Acidobacteriota bacterium | reverse complement strand
AGGCTCGGGGCCCGGCTGGTGTTCGCGCGACGGCCACAACACTTCGACGTCCACATCCCCCACCGCGAAGCGCTCGCCGGCGCGATGCAGCGCGAGGGGAATCCCGCGGCGCTGAATCTTTTCCAAGACCTCGCGGTAGGGGCGGCTCGCGGTGTTGGGACCGGCGTCGAAGCTCGCGACCGGAAATTCGTCCAACACCGCCCCCAGGCCTCCCATGTGGTCCTGATGCGCATGAGTGAGCCAGACGCGGCCGAGGCGCTTGAGCCCGCGCGCGCGCAAGTAGGGCTTTACCACGTTCTCTCCTATGTCCTCGCCCACGCGATAACCGTGGCGCAGAGCGAGCGGCCCGCGGCCGGCGTCAATCAGCCAGGTTT
>CAYTXK010000006.1:7650-27232 GCA_964441645.1 uncultured Acidobacteriota bacterium | reverse complement strand
TCACCCACAATAAGAGAACCATGGAAATCGCGCCCATGCTTTACGGGGTCACCATGCAGGCGGCGGTCTCGCAGATCGTGTCGGTGCGCTTCGACGAGGAGCCGGTGGCTGCCGCCCCCGCCGCCTAGCGGCTGCTTCGCCTTTCCTTCCCGTTGACTTTGGTTGGTCGTGGAATAGAATCACGCTTCCCGTTTGAATCCCGTGAGTCTTACGTTGGCCACACCGCTGCTGGAAACGCATCTGCCCGGCCTGGCGCTGGTGGGGCGCGGCAAAGTGCGCGACCTCTACGCGGTGGACCCGCCCGAGGCGGGTGTGTCTGGGGCGCACGACAAGCTGCTCATCGTGGCCACCGACCGCATCTCGGCGTTTGATTACGTGCTGGGCTCGGGCATCCCCGACAAGGGGCGGATTCTCACGCAGCTTTCGGTCTTCTGGTTCGAGTTTCTGCGCGAGCTGACGCCCTCGCACTTTCTGACCGCCACCCTGAGCGAATACCCCGAGCCGCTGCGCGCGCACGCCCGCGAGCTCGAAGGGCGCTCGATGCTGGTGCACCGCACGCGGCCCGTGCCCATCGAGTGCGTAGCGCGCGGGTATCTCGCCGGCTCGGGCTGGAAGGACTATCAGAAGACCGGCGCCGTCTGCGGGATTCCGCTGCCGGCCGGCTTGCGGGAATCGGATGCGCTGCCGGAGCCGATTTTTACCCCGGCGACCAAGGCCGCAAGCGGCCACGACATCAACATCAGCTTTGATGAGGTAGCGCGGCAGGTGGGCGGGCCGCTGGCCGAGGAGCTGCGGGCGCGCACGCTGCGGATTTACCGGCGCGCTGGCGACTACGCTCGCTCGCACGGGCTGCTATTGGCGGATACGAAGTTTGAATTCGGCCACCGGGGCGAGGAGCTGCTGCTGATCGACGAAGTGCTGACGCCGGACTCCTCACGCTTCTGGGCGGCGGACACCTATCGGCCGGGCGAGCCGCAACCAGCCTTCGACAAACAGTTTGTGCGCGACTGGCTGGAAGGCAGCGGTTGGAACAAGCAGCCACCCGCGCCGGCGCTGCCGGCGGAGGTGGTGCAGGCGACGCGCGAGCGGTACCTCGAAGCCTACCGGCGGCTGACGGGGAAGGAACTATAGAAAACGGTTGATTGGTTGATTGCGCATGAAGGAACAACTGGACGCCTTAATCGCGCAGCTGGTTGAGCGCGGCATTCTCTACGACGAGGCAGTGGCGCAATTCGAGAAACGCTTTATCGGGCGCGTGCTGGAAAAAAATCGCGGCAACCTCTCCCGGGCCGCGCGCGACCTCGGCATCCACCGCAACACCCTGAGCCGCAAACTGAGCCTCTATCGGCTCGACCACGGAACTCGCTCCCGCTAACGAAAGAACAAGCAGATCCCTCGTCCCGAATCCCGAAGCTTCGGGATCGGGACTCGGAACCGGGTGTGCGGGTAGAGGGTTTAAGGGTTAGCGGCTGCCGTGGGCGCCGCGCCCGCGTGTCTTGGGGATGTCTTCGACGTTCACTTTGCCCTCGACCAGCTTGAGCAGGAACTGCGGGTTGTTCTCGTAGCCGCGAATCTTGCCGGCGATACGCACCACGTCTTCATTCTTGAGGTTCTTCACTTCGGCCGGCTCCACGATTTTGATTTCGATATTGGCCGTCTTGGCGTCCGCCGCTTCCTGGCCGGCAGCCACGCGCAGGGTCAAGGAGTTCTCCGGAGTCTGGGTGACTTCGATGATCAGGACCTCCAGATCGGGCTGGCCATTCTCCGCCAGGCCAATCTCGGCGCCGCAACTAGCGAGAAACATCATCTGCGCGGTTTCGCCTCCGACCTTTAAGTCGTCGAAGATGCGCTTCAGGTTCATCTGGCCGCGGACGGTATTCACTTCCTCGCCGCTGATGAGTTTCCAATCGGCCGCCGGAGTTACCGACTCCCCGGAGCGCGCCACCAGTTGCTCCACCTGATCGCCCAGGCACTGCGGCTCGACCTGCTGGTAAGCGGACACTACTTTGGTCAGATAGTCCTTCACCTCATCGGCCTTGGGGATGTTCTGATGGATGGCGCGGGCCAGGTACCAGAGGCCTTGCGGATAATCCGGCGTCGCCTGCTGGAGCAAAGACCGGGCCAACTGGTAGTTCAGGCGCGCATCGTCGGGAGCGAGCTCCAACAGCCATTTGTATTCCGCGGCGGCCTTGGGGTAGTCCTTGCTGCGCCAGGCGACGTAGGCCAGTGCGGTGTGCAGGGAGGTTTCCTCCTGCTTCTTGATGGTCTCGAACTGCTCCGGCGTAACTCCCGGGGGCGGCTTGGCCATGGAATACAGGCGGGTGTGCATCTCCAGGGCCTGGGCGGCGCGCTCGCGGGCTTTGGCGGAGATTGCATCGGCGTTGGCCTCGCTCTCGCGGAAGGATTGCAAGAAGCTGATGGTATAAAGCAGATTGAAACGGTAGTAAGCCGGCTCGAGGGCCGCCATCTCCAGGTTGGGGTTGCCCTGCTTGTAGACGCTCAGCACGTCCTGCTTGTTCATGCCCAGGAAGGCATCGGCGGCCTGGATGCTGCGCGCGTAATCTTGGGCGGCGTAAGCCGTTTCCAGCTGGGCCAGATAGACGTGCACGCGGTAGAGCGACTGCGGATAGGTCCTAAGGAAGGTGTCAATCACCTCCAGGCGCTGCTTCAGGTCCTGGGTGCGCAGGATGTCCTGGTAGGCGTTGTACTCCTCCGCCTTGCGCTCGTAGTCCTTTTGCGGGGTCTGCGCGCCCGCGACGCTCGCGCCCAGCAATGCCAGAATCGCCGTCCCGACCAGCCATTTGACTCCCGTTTTCACTGCTTCGCGCCTCCTTCTTCCACTTTTCAACCAGTGAGTCCCGCAGGGGTAGAACGAACAGGGCAAAAACCAACCCCTATTATAGGGACCCTCGCCGAGCCAACGCAAGCGACTTTTCTTTTCGGCCTCGGCCTTTTCGACTCCTCCTGCACTTGATAAGATGAGCCTTCGGCCCCAATCTGTTATCCGACAAAAGTCCTATCCGGAGGCGCGATGAACCAGGAGGCCCCCCTGGCCATTATCACCGGCGGCAGCCGCGGCATCGGGCTGGCCATTGCCCGGGAGCTGGCGCGGCGCGGCCATCGCCTGGCGCTGGTGGCGCGTCGCCGGGAGCCGCTCGAGCGGGCCGCGGCCGAACTCGGCCCAATCGCGCCCGCTGTTCGCGCTATTCCCTGCGATGTGCGCGACCCCGCCAGCGTGGAGGCAGCTTTCGGCCAAATCCTCCAATGGGGCGAGCGCGTGGACGTGCTGGTCAACAACGCCGGCCTGGGCCAGTTCGCTCCGGTCCATCAAATCACGCTCGAGGACTGGGACACCACCTTCGACACCAACCTGCGGGGGGTTTTTCTCTGCTCGAAAGCGGCCATCCCGGCGATGATGCGCCAGCGCAGCGGCCACATCATCAACATCAGCTCGCTGGCCGGCAAGAATGCCTTCGCGGGCGGGGCCGCCTACTGTGCCTCCAAGTGGGGCCTGCAAGGGTTGAGCTACTGCATGGCGGAAGACCTGCGCGCCTACGGCATCCGCGTCAGCGTGGTCTGCCCCGGCACGGTGGAAAGCGAATTCTCGCCGCACACGGGCAAAGACCCGAAGAAAATGCTGCAGCCGGAGGACGTGGCGCGCGTGGTGGGCTGGCTGCTGGAACAGGAGCCGCAGAGCTTCGTGAGCGAAGTGCTGCTGCGGCCCACGCAAAAACCTTAGTGCCGTTCCAACTAGTCTCGCAAAGCGGCACACGCTACCGTGCCGCGGCCATCAAGTTGGAACGGCATTAGCCGCGGGCCAGGCGTCGCTTGATTTCCGCCTTGATGTAGTCCCGCAGAGCCGGGCGCATGCGCCGGTCGGTGACAATGATGCGCAGGTCGCTGACCTTGAGGTCGGGCAGGAAGGCGAGCGCCGTCCCCAGCGGCGTCAGCGGGTGCCGCACCAGTTGCAGGCGGACGTCATAGCGCACCGACCACTTGGGATGGCGGGCGATGTGCTCCACCAGCGTCTCCGCCAAATCGTCGCGGCGCAGGATGCCGAGCAGGGCCGCTTCGGTCAGGAAGCCGTTGTCGAGCGCGGGGCCGATGACTGGCTCGTTGCCTTCGAGCAGCAACGCTGCTACGACGCGGGCGCTGGCGCGGCGGCCCAGGGTGATCTGCTGACCCAGCGGCAACTGCGCCACGCGGTTGATAATCAGGTCTTCGGCCAGGCGCTTGATTTCGGCGGATACCGCCGGCTGCAGCGTCACCGTCACCAGGTCGAAGAGATAAAGAAACTTCAGCAGCCGCATCGCCAGCAGCCGCGGCGTTCGCGGATGCTCGACCACCGCCGCCTTCACCCGCTGGCTCTGAATCCACTGCTCGTGGCGCGCCACGGCTTCCAGCAGCTCGCGCGGCGCGTCTTTGCGCTGCAGGAGCGTGAGCAGGTGCTCTTCGCTGAGGAAGGGATTGCGCAGCAGGCCCAGCAGGACGTCGAGCGCCGAGTCGTGCACCAGCAGGCGAATCTCTTCCGGGCCGCCGCGCTCGGCGCGCTCCAGCCGCTCTTCGAGACGCGCCGTCATTGCGCCGCCCGCTCTTCGAGCCAGCGCCGTTGCGCTAGCCGAACCGCGCCCTCGGCCGGGGTTATCCGGAGCGGCTCGACCACAACCCGCGGCGCCGCCGCAAGAATCCGGGCTCGCACCTGCGCAAAAACCTCTTCGCTGGCAGCGAACACCCCTCCGCTCGTCGCTACGGGCACTTCGCTTTCGAGCAAACCAAGTTCCCTCAAAACCTCCAACGCCAGGCCTGCCAGCACCGCCGCCACTTGCTCGAGAATGTTTCTGGCCGCCGGGTCACCCTCGCGCGCTGCCCGCAGCACACCCGGCATCAGGCTGGCCAGTTCAGCCACTGCGGGCGGGTTGGATAACTTCGCCTGCTCAATGAGCCGCCCAAGGCGCGACGCGCCTCCTTTCTCAAAAGCGAGAAGCGCTCGGTGCCCAATGTCGTAAGCGCTGCCTTCATCGCCCACCTCCGGCCCCAAACCACCGGCGCGAGCCGTGCGCCCCGATTCGTCGCGCCCGTAGGCAATCGAGCCCGTCCCGGCGATCAAAACGGCGCCGGGGCCAGCGCCGACCGCGGCTTCGAGCGCCACTTCCATATCGCCCACCACGTAGAGAAAGCGCGGATGGAATAGCTCGGCCAGCACCGCGCGGGCGCGCTCGCGAGCCTCGGCGTCGGCCCCGCCAGCAAAGCCGGCGCCGATGACTTCCACGGCGAGAGTGGGCAGGCTGGCGGCGCGGCGCAATTGCGCGAAGCAATCGGCAAGCGTGGCGCGCAACTCGTCTGCGGAGACGCGGCGCAAGTTGGCGCCGCCGCCCGTCGCGCGCGCTACTACGACGCCCGCTTCATCGGCCAGGGCGCAGTCGGTCTTGGTGCCGCCGCCGTCAATGCCCAGAAAGAAAGCCATCGCCGTTGCCGTCTAGGATTGTAAACCAACGCTGTCTGCGCCTCTGTGTCTCCGTGGCGGTTTTTCTGCTAGACTCCGGTCGCGTGGGCTTCGGCAGGCTCGACCTCGCCATCGTTCTCGTCTATCTGGCCGGCGTTACCGCGCTGGGCGCGCACTTCCGCCGGCGGCAGCGCACCCTGCACGACTACTTCCTGGGCGGGGCGGACACCCACTGGCTGGCCATCTGCCTCTCCATCGTGGCCACGGAAACCTCCACCCTCACCATCATCGGCACGCCGGCCCTGGCCTTCGCCGGCAACCTCGCCTTCCTGCAACTGGTATTCGGCTACATCGTGGCGCGGTTCATCATCAGTTTTCTCCTGCTGCCGCAGTACTTCGCCGGGCAGCTTTACACCGCTTACCAGTACATCGAGCAGCGCTTTGGCCGGATGACCCGGCGCCTGGCGGCCGGGCTCTTTCTGCTGACACGGGCGCTGGCCGACGGCGTGCGCGTGTGGGCCATCGCCCTGGTAGTCCAGCTCTTGCTGCCGCGTGTGTTGGAGATTTTTACCGGCGAAACTCTGGTGGTGGCGGAATTCACCGCCGTCGTGCTGGTGATGGCGCTGACGCTGGTCTATACCTACCTGGGCGGAATGAAAGCCGTCATTTGGACCGACGTGGTGCAGTTCGGCATCTACGTGGCCGGCGGGCTCTTCGCCCTTTTTGCCCTCCTTCACCAGATCCCCGGCGGCTGGGCCACGGTGATGGCGCGCGCGGGAGAAAAATTTGCGCTGTTTGACTTTTCCTTTTCGCTGACGCGCAGCTACACCTTCTGGGCGGGCCTGTTCGGAGGCACGTTTCTGACGCTGGCGAGCCACGGCACCGACCAATTGATGGTGCAGCGCCTGCTGGCCGCCCGGCGCCTGGCCGACAGCCAGCGCGCGCTCATCGCCAGCGGCTTTATCGTGTTAGCCCAGTTCGTGCTTTTTCTCGTCATCGGTGTATTGCTTTCCGTCTATTATGGCCTAGTGGCGCCGCCCTACGCGCTGGAGCCGGCCGACCGAATTTTTCCTCTCTATATGGTTTACCACCTGCCGAGCGGGGTGAGCGGTTTGATGGTGGCCGGCGTGCTCGCCGCCGCCATGTCCACGTCCAGCTCCACGCTCAACTCGCTGGCGGCTTCTACTATGCTTGATTTCGCCCGCCCCGGGCGGGAGCATGCAGAAGAAGGGGACAAGCTGTTGCAGCGCTCTCGCTGGGTCACGGTGCTCTGGGGCGGGATCATCATCGGGCTGGCGATGCTGGCGCGCACCTGGGGGCCGGTGCTCGAAGCCGGCTTGACCATCGCTTCGATTACCTACGGCGCCCTGCTGGGCTTGTTTCTGCTGGGGCGGCTGGCTCCGACGGCCACGGCCGCCGGCGCCGCGGGAGGAATGGTGGTGGGACTGGCGGCGATGCTCTACGTCAAGTTTTACACCCCGCTGGCCTGGACGTGGTACGTGCTGGTGGGCACGGTTATCACCTTTGGGGCCGGGCTACTGCTGAGCCGGCTACTGGGAGGGCGCGCGCGCGCGACACGATGAAAGGACAGCCGCAACTCGTTCGCGGGCTGGGCCTGATTGGCTCCGCGGCCATCGTCACCGGCAGCATTATCGGCACGGGAATTTTCCTCGTGGCGTCCTCCATCGCCCGCAACGTCGAATCCGTCGGGCTGGTGTTCGCGGTGTGGATTGTGGGCGGGCTGCTCTCGCTGGCCGGTGCGCTGACCTACGCCGAGCTGGGCGCCGCCATGCCGGAAGCAGGCGGCGAATACGTTTTTCTGCGCCGCGCCTACGGGCCCCTGTGGGGGTTTCTCTACGGCTGGGAACAGTTCGTCATCGGCAAGACCGGCTCCATCGCCACCATTGCTACCGGGTTTGCGGTTTTCCTCGGCTACTTCGTGGGGCTGAGCGAAGACGTGCTGCGGGTGCCGCTGGGTTCTGTCACCTGGTCGCTGAATGGAGCGCAGATGGTCTCGCTCATCGCCATCATCGGCCTGACGGTGGTGAATTACCTGGGTGTGGTGGTGGGCGGGGCGGTGCAGACCATCTTCACCATCCTCAAGGTGGGCATCATCCTCGGGTTAGTGCTGCTCGGCTTCACGATGGGTGGCGGCTCGTGGGCGAACTTCTCGCCGTTCTTTTCGGCGCCGCGCGGGCTCGATACTTTCAGCGCCTTCGGAGTGGCGCTGGTGGGGGCGCTCTGGGCCTATGACGGCTGGAACAACCTGACCATGGTGGGCAGCGAGATTCGGGACCCGGAGCGCAACATCCCCCGCGCGCTCATCTTCGGCACGCTGGGCGTGGCCGGGGTCTACATGCTGACCAACGCGGTCTATTTCTACCTCCTGCCCTTTGAGGCGGTGAAGGCTTCACAGCGCGTGGCGCAGGACGCGGCCCGCAGCTTCCTGGGTGACGCGGGCGGCACAGTCATCACCATTGGCGCACTAATTTCGAGCTTCGCCACCCTGAACGCCTCCATCCTGAGCGGCGCGCGCGTGCCCTACGCTCTGGCCCGCGACGGCCTTTTCTTCCGGCACATGGCCGACGTGCACCCTGTGCACCGCAGCCCGGCCAAAGCGCTCCTCCTGCAGTGTGTCTTCTCCTGCGTGCTCATCCTCATCTTCGGGCAAAGCAAGGATGCCTTCGATCGCCTCTTTACCTACACCATTCTCGGTCTGTGGATTTTTTACGGCATGGCCACGGCGTCGGTGTTCGTGCTGCGGCGCAAGGAGCCGAACCTGCCGCGCCCCTATCGCACACTCGGCTATCCCTGGGTGCCGGGGATTTTCGTTTTCGTGGCCGCGGTTTTTTGCCTGAACACCGTGGTCCGCAGCCCCCAGGAAGCGGGCCTGGGCCTGGTGTTTCTGGCCGCCGGGTTGCCTTTCTACTGGTTCTGGTCGAGGCGCAGCGCGGCTCAGCGGTAGAGCAGATAGGGCTTGCGCCGCTGGCGGAAGGCTTTGAGGTCGGCCTGCCAGCCTTTGACAATCGTCACCGGGTCATCCCCGGCGCGAATCCGCTCCAGGGTTTTCTCCGAGCCCAAAAGCCGAAGCGTCTTCTCCACGGGAAAGTCTTTGGGATAGAGGCGCCCGAGCGCCCTGATGAGCTCCACTCCCAGCCGCCCGGTGTCGAGGGCGTTGCGCTGGGTCAACTCCAGCCGGACGCCGTGGCAAAGCCGGCTCGGATGCACATCCTCGGTGGGCGTGAACTCGACGGGAACGAACCGCACTCCGGGGATATGGCGGGCGTTGAGAGTGTCGGAAAGCAGGCGGGCATCAATCCAAGGCGCCCCGAATAGCTCGAAGGGTGTCGGCGTCCCCCGCCCCACCGAAACCCCGCCGGCGCGCAATAACTCGATGGCGGGATAGGTAACGTTGGCGCGCAGGCTGCGCAGATTGGGCGAGGGATTGACCCATTCGACCCCGGTCTGATCGAACCACATCCGGCGCCGCCAGTTCTTCATCGCGACGACGGTCAGCTTGACCCCGAGGTGGTTTTCGGCGTTGTAGAGCCGCGCCAGCTCACCCACCGTCATGCCGTGGCGTAAGGGCAAAGGAAAGTAGCCCACAAAGCTCAGCTTGTCGCTATCCAGCAGCGGTCCGTCCACTGCCGCGCCGTTGAGGGGGTCGGGGCGGTCGAGCACCACAAACTCGAGGCCGTGCTTGGCCGCCTCTTCCATGGCGTAGGCCATGGTGGTGGGGTAGGTGTAGTAGCGCACGCCGGCATCCTGAATATCAAAGACCAGCACATCGAGGCCGCGCAGCATCTCGGGAGTCGGCCGGCGCGTCCCGCCATAAAGACTCCAAACGCGGATGCCGGTAGCCGGGTCGGTCGAGTCCGACACCGAGTCATTCAGCCGCCCCTGGAGGCCATGTTCCGGCGAGAAAATGCTGGTGAGGGTCACGCCCGAGGCGGCAGCCAAAACATCGATCGTGCGCCGGCCGTCGGCGGTTCGGCCGGTGTGGTTGGTGATCAGGCCGACATGCTTGCCCCGCAACGGAGCGAAGTCCTGCTCGGCGAGAACGTCAATGCCCAAGCGCACGCGCGGCGGAGCGGGCGGCGCCTCAAGGCGGGCGCTCGCAGGCCCGAGCGCCAGGCCAGCCACCCAGGCCAGTCCGAGGATCCTTTGCCAGCAGCGCATTGTGAGAAACATCCCTGCGTGCTATATACAATCAGAGCCGAAAGGGTCAACGGTACAAGACGCGAGGAGGTCTCGCAAGGATTCCGTGAGCGCGCGCCTTCAGCTTTCCCGCTTGCTTGCCTTCGGCCTGCTTCTGCTGGCCGCGGGGATGATGCCCACCGTGGCCGAGGAAAACGAGTCCCGGCCGAAACTCTCCCGCCAGGGCGAGCGCTGGGTGAAGCGCACGCTGGAGCGGATGACGCTCGAGGAAAAAATTGGCCAGCTCCTGATGGTGCCCTACTTCGGCGATTTCTCCCATGTGGAGAGCGATGAGTTTCAGAAACTGACCCGACAATTAAAGGAACTTCACGTCGGGGGCCTGGTGGTGGCCACGCGGCCGCGCAAGCCGACGGGCTTCGACCGCAGTGAGATTTATGCGCTGGCCCACCTGACCAACCGCCTGCAGCGGCTGGCGCTGGTTCCTTTGCTGGTGGCGGGCGATTTCGAGCGCGGGGCCGGCTATCGCATCCGCGCCACCACCAGTTTTCCCCATAACATGGCTTTGGGAGCCGCCGGCGACCCTGATCTCGCTTACGCCATGGGACATATCGCCGCCAGCGAGGCGCGTGCCCTGGGCGTGCACTGGTTGCTGGCGCCGGACGCCGACGTCAACAATAACCCGCTCAACCCCATCATCAACATCCGATCGTTCGGCGAAGACCCCGCGAAAGTAGCGCAACTAGTGGACGCATTTGTGCGCGGTTGTGAAGTAGCCGGGGCGCTCTGCACCGCGAAGCATTTTCCCGGCATGGGCGACGTGGCGCTGGACCCGCACCTGGTGCTGGCCAGCGTCACCGGCGACCGCCCGCGGCTGGACAGCGTGGAACTGGCTCCCTTCCGCGCCGCCATTGCCGCCGGGGTCAGCACGATTATGACTGAGCACATCACCGTGCCCGCGCTGGAGCCGGCGGCCGGCGTGCCGGCCACGTTTTCGCGCGCCATCACCACCGATTTGCTGCGCCACGAGCTGGGCTTCGTAGGACTCATCATCACCGACGCCATGGATATGAGCGCCATCAGCACGCTGGCCTGGCCGGGCGAGGCAGCGGTGCGAGCGGTCGAAGCCGGTGCCGACGTCGTCCTGATGTCGCCCGAGCCGGAAGTGGCTTTCGATTCCCTCCGCCGCGCCGTAGCCTCGGGCCGGCTGACCGAGGAGCGCATCAACCAGTCGGTGGAGCGCATCCTACGCGCCAAAGCCCGCCTGAATCTGAACCAGCAGACGCAGGTAAAGCTGGAAGCGCTCGACTCGTTGCTCGCCAATCGCAGCTTCGAAGAGCAGGCCGAGACGATGGCGGCGCGCGGCCTGGTGTTGCTGCGCGACAACGCTGGGCTGGTTCCCTTTGACGCGACGCGCCCGCAGCACGGGTTGCTCGTGGCCGTCTCCGCCGACGCAGACACCTACCCGGGCGGCGAACTGGAGCGCGAGCTGCGCCCGCGCGTGGATTCACTGCTGGTGGCCCGCGCCGATCGGCTCTACTTCAAACCGGAGGAACTGTCCCTGCCCTCGCCCGCCCTGTACGACTGGGCGGTGATCGCCGTATCCGTCCGCATCGCCGACCGCAAAGGCAACGTGGGCCTGCCGGATAATCTGGCGGCCGTGGTCACGCAAGTTCTAGCCCAAGGCAAGCCGACCGTGCTCGTCATTCTCGGCAGCCCATACCTCGCCGAGCGCTTCCCTGAGGCCAAGACGGTGCTCTGCACTTTCAGCACCGCCGAAGTGGCAGAGCGCGCCGTGGCGCACGCCTTGTTTGGGGAAACCGCTATCGCCGGCCGGCTGCCGGTCACGATACCTGCCGTGGCTTCGCTGGGCGCCGGTCTTTCGCGCCCGGCTCAGACGATGGAGCTCGGGGCCGCGCTGCCGGAGGACGAAGGGCACTTCGAGCCAGTGGTGGCCTTGCTGAAGAACGCGGTGGCGGAAGGGGTTGCGCCCGGCGGGGTCATCGCCGTCGGTCATCAAGGCCGGCTGGCCGTCCTCCAGCCCTTCGGGCGAATCTCTTATGACGAAGGGTCCCCGGCGGTGGAGAGGGACACGCTGTACGATCTGGCTTCGCTCACCAAAGTCGTGGGTACGACTACGGCCGCCATGATGCTCTACGAACGCGGCGACCTGGCGCTCGACGCCCCGGTGGCCAGCTACCTGCCCGAGTTCAAACGCGGCCCCGACGCCGTCGCCAAAGAACAGATTACCGTTCGCCACCTGCTCACGCATTCGAGCGGACTGCCGGGCTACGTGCGCTTCTTCCAGGAGGTCAAAACCCGCCAGGAGATTCTGAACCGCGTCTACGCCCTGCCGCTCGAATACCCCACCGGCTCGCGCAGCGTGTACAGCGACCTGGGAATCATCCTGCTGGGCGAAATTATCGAACGGGTGAGCGGCCGGCGCCTGGACGTTTTTATCCAGGAAAACCTCCTCGGCCCGCTGGGCTTGCACAACACGCTCTTCAACCCACCCGCGGCGCTGCGGGACCACATCGCTCCGACAGAAAAAGATGACGACTTCCGCCACCGGCTTATCCGCGGCGAAGTTCACGACGAAAATGCCTGGGTGATGGGCGGCGTCGCTCCGCACGCGGGACTGTTTTCAACGGCGCACGACCTGGCGGTCTTCTGCCAACTGCTGCTCAACGGCGGCGTCTACGCCCACCGCCGCCATCTGAAACGCAGCACGATTGAGTTGTTCACGACGAAGCAAGACATCCCCGGCTCCAGCCGTGCCCTGGGCTGGGACACGCCCTCCGAGCATTCCTCGGGCGGCCAGTTCCTGTCCGCGCGCGCCTTTGGCCACACCGGCTTCACCGGCACCTCCGTCTGGTTTGATCCGGAAAAGCAGCTCTTCGTCGTCCTGCTCACCAACCGCGTGTATCCCACGCGCACCAACGAGAAGATCCGCGCCCTGCGCCCGCAGCTCCACGATGCTGTTTTGCAAGCGCTCGGCCTGGCTCCTCCGCTGGCGCGCCCGGCGGGCAACGAGTGACGCTCTCGCTGGCCGACTGGGTGGTGCTGGCCACCTATTTCGTCATCACCTTCGGAGTGGCCTGGTCGCTGCGCGGGCGCGCTCAGCGCAGCCTGGCCGACTTCTTTGTCTCCGGCCGCGGCGTGCCCTGGTGGATTGCCGGCACCTCGATGGTGGCGACCACCTTTTCGGCCGATACGCCGCTGGCGGTCACCGGCCTCACCGTCAACTTCGGCATCGCCGGCAACTGGCTGTGGTGGTCGTTTCTGCTGAGCGGGATGATGACGGTATTCTTTTTTGCCCGGCTGTGGCGCCGCGCCGGCGTGCTCACCGATGTGGAGCTCATCGAGCTGCGCTACGCCGGCCAACCCGCTGCCTTCCTGCGCGGCTTCCGTGCCCTCTACCTGGGCGTGCTGATGAACTGCCTCATCCTGGGTTGGGTGAACCTGGCGATGGTGAAAATCTTCGCCGTATCCCTGAACCTGAGCCGAAAAGAAGCGGTGGTGGTGTGCCTCGTCATCACGGCTCTCTACACCACTATCTCCGGCCTCTGGGGCGTGCTGATTACCGACTTCTTGCAGTTCCTGCTGATGATGGCGATGACCATCGTCATGGCCTATTTCGCGGTGGACGCCGTCGGAGGCTTGGGCGCTCTCAGAGCCAAGCTGCTCGCCGCCGAGGCGGCCGGGGCGGGCCAGGGCTCATTGTTGGCCTTCCTCCCCAGCGCGGAATCGGCCTGGATGCCGGTGGGCGTTTTTCTCGTCTACGTGGGCGTCAACTGGTGGGCGAGCTGGTATCCGGGCGCGGAGCCCGGCGGCGGCGGGTACGTGGCGCAAAGAATTTTCTGCGCCAAAGACGAGAGGCACTCGCTGCTGGCGACGCTGTGGTTCAACATCGCCCACTACGCCCTGCGCCCCTGGCCGTGGATTCTGGTGGCCCTGGCTTCGGTGGTGCTCTATCCGAACCTGGCCGACAAGGAAGCCGGCTACGTGCAGGTGATGGTGGACCACCTGCCGGCCAGCCTGCGCGGGCTGATGCTGGCTTCCTTCCTCGCCGCCTACATGTCCACCGTCAGCACACACCTCAACTGGGGCGCCTCCTACGTCATCAATGACTTCTACCGGCGCTTCCTGCGCCCCGGGGCGAGCGAGGAGCACCATCTGCGCGCCTCGCAGTGGGCCACGCTGCTGTTGATGGTGCTGGCCGCCGTGGTCACCTACTACCTCGAAACCATCCGCGGCGCCTGGCAACTCCTGCTGATGATTGGCGCCGGGACGGGCGGCGTCTATCTGCTGCGCTGGTACTGGTGGCGCGTGAACGCCTGGAGCGAAATCTCCGCCATGGTGGCGGCGTTTTTCACCTCACTGGCGCTGAATGCCTGGAAACCGTTTGCCGGCAGCGAGCAGGTCGTATTTGCCAAGAATATGCTCGCCACTACGGCCGCGGTTACGGCCGTCTGGCTGGCGGTCACGTTTCTGACTCCTCCCGAGCCGGCGGCCCATCTCGAGAAGTTTTACCGGCGCGTGCGCCCGGCCGCCTTCGGTTGGCGCCCCATCGCGCAGCAGGCCGCCGATGTGCCCGCCGTTTCCTCTGGTTGGGCAAATCTGCGCGCCTGGGCGCTGGGCTGCGCTCTGGTCTACTTCTCCTTGTTCGCCACCGGGAAGTTGCTGCTGGGCTTCTGGACCGAAGGCTGGCTGCTTCTCGCCGGAGCGGTGGCGGCGGGGACGGGGCTCTATCTGGATTTCAGCCGCCGCGGCTGGGAAAGCTTCGGATGAAGCGCCGCCCCGCCCTGCCGTCCACCGAGCAGCCCAACCCGCGCACGGCCCGCCTGGACCGCCTGCCGACGCGAAGAGTCCTCGAGCTCCTCCATCGCGAAGACACCCGCGTGGCGGCGGCTGTCCGCCGCGAGCGGCCGCGGATTGCGCGCGCCGTAGACGCCATTGTCCGCGCCTGGCGCCGCAGCCATCGCCTGTTTTATGTCGGCGCCGGCACGAGCGGCCGTTTGGGCGTGCTGGACGCCACTGAATTGCCGCCCACCTTTCAGATTTCTCCGCGTCGTGTGCAAGCGATTCTCGCCGGCGGCCGCGGGGCGATGTTCCGCTCCGTCGAGGGAGCGGAAGACTCGCCGACTCGCGGCGCTCGTGACCTGGCGCGCCGAGGGGTACGCGCGGGAGACGTGGTGGTGGTGCTCACCGCTAGCGGCAGCACCCCCTACGCCTTGGGCGCGCTTGCCTTCGCGCGCCGCCGGGGCGCCTTCACCATCGCCGTCACCGCCAACCGTCGCTCGCCCGCGGCGCGCCGCGCCCATCTCGCTATCTGCCCGGACACCGGTCCGGAAGCCGTGGCCGGCTCGACGCGCCTCAAGGCGGGCACGGCGCAGAAACTCGTGCTCAATCTGCTGAGCACGGCGGCGATGGTTCGCCTCGGGCACGTCTACCGCAACCTGATGGTCAATGTGCACATGAGCAACCGCAAGCTGCGCCAGCGGGGCCGCCGGGTCTTGCAGGAAGCTCTGGGGGTCAGTGTGGCCGAAGCGAATCGCCTCGTGCGGGCGGCGGGCGGCAACCTCAAAGCGGCCATCGTCATGGGCCGCTTGGGAGTCAGCCGGGCCGAGGCCGAAACGCGTTTGACGGCGTCTGACGGCCACGTCAGCCGGGCGCTGCGCGAAAAGTAACCCTCGTGCGGGTTTGAGGTATCTTAGCGAGTGCTGCTCGCGCGCGAGCCAAAACGATGGATCGTTTCCTGATTGAAGGCGGCCGGCCGCTCGCTGGCCGGGTGGCCATCAGCGGCGCCAAAAACGCCGCTCTGCCCGCTATGGCTGCTTCGCTGCTGACCGAGGAGCCGCTGGAGCTGACCAATCTCCCCCGCGTGCGGGACATCTTCACCATGAAGCGGTTGCTCCAGCATATGGGAGTCGAAGTGAAGCCTGCCGACTTCCAACCGGACGGCGAGCTCGTGCTCACCGCCGCCAACCTCAAGAAGTTCGAAGCGCCCTACGACCTGGTGAAAACTATGCGGGCCGCGGTGCTCGTCCTGGGGCCGCTGGTAGCGCGCACGGGGCAAGCGCACGTCTCGCTGCCCGGCGGCTGCGCCATCGGCGCCCGCCCCATTGACCTCCACTTGAAAGGGCTGGAGCGGTTGGGGGCGGAGCTGACGGTCGAACACGGCTACGTCAACGCCCGCGCCGACCGCCTGCGCGGTGCGCACATCCAATTCGACCGCATCACGGTCACCGGAACGGAAAACTTGATGATGGCCGCCTGCCTGGCGGAAGGAGAAACACTGCTCGAAAACGCCGCGCGCGAACCGGAAGTGCAGGACCTGGCGGCGCTGCTACGCGCGATGGGAGCGCTGATCGAAGGCGAAGGCAGCTCCACCATCCGCATCCAAGGGGTGGCGCGGCTCCACGGCGCCCGCCATCGCGTCTGTCCCGACCGCATCGAAGCGGGTACCTTCTTCATCGCTGCTGCCATCACCGGCGGCGAACTGGAGATGGTGAACTGCGACTGCCGCCATCTGCACGCTGTGCTTCATCAACTGGAGGAGGCGGGCGTCACGGTGGAGGAGAAAGACGGCAGCGCCATCCTGGTGTCCGCCACCAAGCCGCTCGCGGCGGCCGACGTGGCCACCGCCGAGTACCCCGGCTTCCCCACCGACATGCAGGCGCAGTACATGGCGCTGATGACCCAGGCGGACGGCACGTCGATTATCACGGAGAGTATTTTCGAAAACCGCTTCCTGCACGCGCAGGAAATAGTGCGCCTGGGCGCGCACATTACCGTGCAGGGAAACCAGGCGGTGGTGCGCGGCCGCACGCCGCTCACCGGGGCCAGCGTGATTGCCTCTGACTTGCGCGCCAGCGCTTCCCTCGTGCTCGCCGGCCTGGCGGCCGAAGGCGAAACGGTGGTCAGCCGCGTCTACCACCTCGATCGCGGCTACGAGCGCCTGGAAGAAAAACTCACCGCCGTCGGCGCCCGCATCTGTCGTCTGCCGGGCTAGAGTTTATCCGGCTCGCGCCAGCCACGCGCTCAGCAGGATCATCGCCAGCACCGCCAGCGACACCAGCGTGTAGCGCCGCTCCCCTTCCATCCAGAACGAAAGGGCCGCCACCACCAGCCGCAGCAGCGGGGTCAGCAGCAGCAGCACAATGCCGGCCTGCATCAGGGCGTAGGGATTGCCCTCGACCAGCTGCCGCAGCAGCTCGCTCGAGGGCATGGGCGAGCCGATTTGCAATGGGCGATCGGCCCCCTGCGCCAACGCCAGCCAGACCACACCGAGCAGCAGCAAGCCCGCAGAGAGGAACGAGCCCCAGCGCAGCGTGGCGGCAATCCAGAGGTTGGTGCGGTGGCCGTCAGTTTTCATGAGTTTTCATGGCTGCCCCCGTCCGAGAAACGGCAGGTGGAAAGCTTCGCTCAACATCAATAGAGCCAAGTAAACCAGCACCGGCATCAGCAACCAGCGAATCCAACGGCTGCGCAGGCGCGGAGAGAGTTTCGAGCCCGCGAGCGCCCCCGCGAAAACTCCCACCGCCAGCGGCGCGGCCACCGGCACGACCATGTCGCCGCGGGCGTAGTAAAGAAAGGCGCTGGCCGAGGCAGTGACGCCGATCATAAAGTTGCTGGTGGCCGCGGCCACGCGCAAGGGCACGCCCATGAAGAGATACATCATCGGGACTTTGATGGGGCCGCCGCCAATCCCCAGCATTCCGGAAGCGCTCCCCGCCAAATAACTCACCGCCAGCCCGAGGGGATAGTTCCGCACCTCATAGGCTGGCAGGGAGCCGTTTTTCTCTTCGCTGCTTTCCGCGCGCTGCCGGAGCATCATCACCGCCGCGTAGACGAGAAAGCCGCCGAATAAGCCTTTGACGATCCTGTCGGAGAGAAGCGTAACCACCATCGCACCGGTGATGGCGCCCAGCACGGTCGCCAGCTCGAGCACCATTCCCAGCCGTAAGTCCGTCCAATGCCGCTGGACGTAGACGGCGGCGGCGGCGCTGGAGGTGGCAATCACACACACCAAGCTGATTCCCACCGCGGTCTTGATGGGCAGCCCGAACCACAGGCTCAGCACCGGCACCAGTATGATTCCGCCACCCAGCCCCACGAGCGCTCCCCAGGCGCCGGCGAACAGGCCCAGAAGAATCAGGAGGAGAATGACTGGAGTCAGCATCAGTCGCCTGCCGGCAGAGCTTGCGGAGCGGGCCGGTGCAGCAGGGCCAAGCCCAGCAAGACTACGCCCGCCCCCGCGAGTGTGCCGAGGCCCAGCACCTCGCCCAAGACCAGCCAGCCGACAAATACGGCGACCACGGGGGTTATGAAAGAAAGCGTGGAAAGCTGCACCGCGGCCATTTGCTTCAGCAGCCAGTAGAAGGTCACGAAGGTGACACAGGAGCCGAACACCACCTGGTAGGCCAAGGCCAGCACGGCCAGCGTCGAGTAGCCGCCGAGCGCAGGCCGCTCCAGCGCCAGTCCTATCAGCAGCAGAATCGGCCCTCCCACCCCCATCTGCCAGGTGGTGCCCACCAGTGGGTCAATCCCGTGGGCGCCGTGCTTGGCCAGCACCAGGGCCAGCGAACTGACCGCCGCCGCCACCACAATGGCAACGCCGCCGACCAGCTCGCTCGGCGGCCCGGCGAGGCGCGGCACAAAAATAACCAGCAGGCCCGAGAAGGCCAGAAGCAAGCCCAGAAAGCGTTCTCCCGTCAACAGATTGCGCCGCACGCGCAGAGAATCGAAGAACAGAGTGAACACCGGGCCGCCGGAGAAGAGGATGGCGGTCAGCGCCGAAGAGATGAACTGCTCCCCGTAGAAGACCAGGGCGTAGGGCACGGTGAACATCAGCAGCGCCAGCACCAGAACTAAGCGCCGCTCCGCCGCGGCGAAACGCTTCCAGCGCAGCGAGCGACCCCGCCAGAGCGAGAACGCCGCCAGAAGGACCGCGGCCAGTGTGAACCTCGCCCCGGCGGCGGTGAGAGGCGGCACTTCGCTCACCACCAGCTTGATGGCGAGCCAGGTCGTGCCCCAGATGGCCGCCAGCAGACAAAAAGCCGCAAGAGATTGCGCACGCATAAAGAAGGGATTCTACAAGAAAAGCCGATCCCTCGGCGGGATCGGATCCTTAAGATTTAGCGTCTCCAGAGTGCTAGGAGGCGTCGTGACTCTGCTTCTGCCGCTGTTCGCGCAAGACGGCTTTGCGGCTCAAGCGAATCTTGTTCCCGTCCACGGCGAGGACCTTGACCATGACCTGGTCGCCTTCCTTCAGCTCGTCGCGCACTTCGCGGACGCGCTGCTCGGAGATTTCGCTGATGTGCAGCAGCCCGTCGGTGCCCGGGAAAATCTCCACAATGGCGCCGAAATCCATGATGCGCACCACCTTGCCCAGATAGTTCTTCCCCACCTCGGCGGAAGCGGTGACGTTTTGCACCATTTGCAGGGCTTTGTTGGCCGCGGCTTCGTCTACGGCAAAGATGTTCACGCGCCCGTCGTCCATGACGTCAATCTTGGCGCCGGTGGCTTCGACAATGCCGCGAATCACCTTGCCGCCCGGGCCAATCAGCGCCCCAATCATGTCGCGGGGAATCATGAGGGTGAACACGCGTGGCGCGTAGGGCGAAATCGCCGTCCGCGGCGCCGCGAGTGTCGTGTCCATGATGTCCAGGATTTCCAGACGCCCTTTGCGCGCCTGCGCCAGGGCTTCGGTCATGATCGCGGCGGTCACTCCGTCCACCTTGATGTCCATCTGCAAAGCGGTAATTCCCTTGCGCGTGCCCGCCACCTTGAAGTCCATATCGCCGTAGTGATCCTCGGCGCCGGCGATGTCGGTGAGAATGGCATACTTACCCTTCTCGCCCATCACGAGCCCCATGGCCACACCGCCGACCTGGGCGCTGATGGGGACGCCGGCATCCATCAAAGCCAGCGAGCCCCCGCAGACGCTCGCCATCGAGGACGACCCGTTCGACTCCAGAA
>CAYTXK010000006.1:0-7640 GCA_964441645.1 uncultured Acidobacteriota bacterium | reverse complement strand
CAGAATGTCGGAGACGATGCGGACCGTGTAGGGGAAAGCTTCCTGTGCGGGAGTCAGCGGAACGAGCGCCCGTTCCGCCAGTGCCCCGTGGCCAATCTCGCGTCGCGCCGGCCCGCGCTGCATGCGGACCTCGCCCACGGAGAAGGGCGGAAAGTTGTAGTGCAGCATGAAGCGCTTCTTGGCGTCCTCTTCGGCCAGCATATCCAGCCGCTGCACGTCTTCTTGCGTGCCCAGCGTGACCGTGACCAAGGCCTGCGTCTCCCCGCGGGTGAAGAGCGCCGAGCCGTGCACGCGCGGCAGCATTCCCACCTCGCAGGTGATGGGCCGCACCTGGTCGAAGGCGCGCCCGTCAGGGCGGCGGCGCTGCTCCAGCACCTGCTCGCGGAAGAGCCGCTCGCGCAGCAGCACGAAATGCCGCCCCGCTTCCCGCCGGCGCTCTTCCTCTTCTTCCGGGATCGACTCCACCAACTCTTTCTTCAGGGTGTGGATCAACTCGTAGCTCTCCCGCTTCGGGTGCGCCTGGGTGTTGCCCGCCTCGAGCAAGCGCTCGCGGTACTGGGTTTCAATTTGGCGGTAGAAAGCTTCCTCCATCGGCAGCGGGGTGACCGTCAATTTCTGGGGTTTGAGTTGCGCGTAAATCTCCTCGATGCCGGCGATGATTTTCTTCACGTGCTCGTGGCCGAACTGCAAGGCGTCCACCAGGGTCTCTTCCGACACTTCGCGGGCGCCCGATTCCACCATGACGATGCCGTCTTTCGTTCCCGCCACCACCAGGTTCAGCAGGCTCTTCTTCTGCTCGTCGTAGGTGGGGTTGGCCACCAGGCCGCCCTCCACCAGCCCCACGCGCACGGCGCCGATGGGGCGGTCGAAGGGAACCGCCGACCAATAGAGCGCCGCCGAAGCCCCCACGATGCTGCACACGTCGGGGTCGTTGTCGGTGTCAGCCGAAAGCACGAGAGCGATAATCTGCGTCTCGTTGGAGAAGCCTTCGGGAAACAGCGGCCGCAGCGGCCGGTCAATCATGCGGCAGGTGACAATTTCCTTTTCGCTGGGGCGCCCCTCGCGCTTGAAGAATCCGCCCGGGATGCGCCCGGCGGCGTACTGGTACTCGCGGTAGTCGCAGGTGAGCGGGAAGAAGTCGAGGCCCCGGCGCGGCTCGCGGGCCGCGCAGGCGCTGACCAACACCACCGTGTCGCCGAAGCGCACGTAGGCGCTGCCGTCGGCCTGCTGCGCCAAGCGGCCGGTTTCGAGAATCAGCGGGCGACCGCCGATATCAATTTCTACTTTGTGCTGTGACATAGTTCCTCCGGCCGGCGGCCGCGTATTGTAAGCGCCGCTGCCTGTTTTTTCGGATTGGGAGAGGAATCGAAAGAGAGATAGGGAGGGAAGAACACCGGGGGGAAAAACCGCCGCGCTCGACCATGAACGACTTCAAGCCGCGAGCCGGCGCGCCCCTCGCTTCAGGCAGCTACCCTGGCTCCCCGCGGAGCCCGACCGAACCCTTGCTGACTCGACGCCGCCTGGCGGCGCGCGTCGCCTACTTGCGCAAGCCGAGCTTTTCGACAATGCCCTTGTAGCGCTCGGAATCGTTTTTTTTCAGGTAGTCCAGAAGACGTCGGCGCTTGCTGACCATCTGGATCAAGCCGCGCCGAGACGCGTGGTCCTTGCTATGGGTTTTGAAATGACCGGTCAGGCCGTTGATGCGCTCGCTCAAGAGCGCAATCTGCACTTCCGGGGAACCAGTGTCACCGGTGTGCAGCGCGTGCTGCGCAATCAAGCTGGTTTTGCCTTCCTGACTGAAACCCATCGCTGGAACCGAGCTCATCTCCTTCTCTTGGTTTCGTTTTCTCTCACCCACCACTCTAGCACAGCCGGAGGAAGGCTGCCAAGCCCCGCGCGCTCAGGCTTTCTTTTCGCCATGCACCAGCGCCAGGAACTCGCGGCGAATCTCCGGCTTCTCCCGGAACACCCCCAGCATGGTGCTGGTGACCGTGGACGTGTGGGCCTTTTCCACCCCGCGCATGGCCATGCACATGTGCCGGGCCTCCAGGATCACGCCCACGCCCTGCGGCTCGAGCTTCTCCCAGATGGTCTGAGCAATCTGGTTGGTCAGCCGCTCCTGGAGCTGCAGGCGCCGCGCAAACAGGTTCACCAGGCGCGGCAGTTTGCTCAAGCCGACCACTTTCTTGTTGGGAATGTAAGCGATGTGGCACTTGCCGAAAAACGGCAGCAGGTGGTGCTCGCACAAACTGAACAACTCAATGTCTTTCACAATCACCATCTCGTCGTAGCCCACGTCGTAGTAGGCGGCGTTGATGATGCGGTCGGGGTCTTTGCCGTAGCCGGAGGTCAGAAAGCGCAGCGCCTTGGCCATGCGCTCCGGGGTGTGGCGCAGGCCTTCGCGGTCGGGGTCTTCGCCCAGCGCCACCAGCAGGCGCCGCGCCACCTCGACCAGAGTCTCCTGATCTGCCTCCGTCGGCAGCGTCCACTCACTGGCGCGAGTCTTCATCCCTCTTCTCCTTCGTCTCCGAAAGACAAAAATCTACTTGGCTGGAGCGACATACTCCCGCCCTTTCCAGCGCACCGGCTCACCGCTCAGGTAGATGCCGGCCGAAGCCGCGATCAACGCCGCAAACAGCACGCTGCCCGCCGTGTAAAACAGCAAGGAGGACATCGGATAGTGGTTCCGCCGCAGGGCCTGCGCGTAGCGGAAGTGCCGGAAAAAGAGCACGGCCAGGTTGGGGATGAGAATCCAGCGGCTCACCGGCCACTCGTGCCAGAGTCCCCACAGAGCCAGCAACAGGAAAAGCCAGGCCAGGGTGTCGAGCGCCGCTCCCGCCACGGCGCCAGCCACCGTGCTCTTCCGGCGATCGAATAAGGGGAAGAGGTTTTTCGACCAGCCCTCCCACATATCCGCCAAGGAGCGGTGCATGCGTGAGCGCGCCAGCCCCACGCCGCGGGCAAAGTGGAAGCGGCAGCCGGAGCGTTTCAATAGGCGCGCCAGGGCGACATCTTCGAGAACTTCGTTCTTGACCGCGGCGTGTCCGCCCACGGCGTTGTAGGCCAGCCGCGAAACCAGCAGCCACTCCCCGTTGGCCGCCGCCAGCGGGTCGTTCGGGTCGTTGACGCGCTCGTAGGGATACTCGTCCGCCAGCCGGCAATAAATCAGGGGAATGGTGGCTCGCTCCCACCAGGTGGGCAAGTCTTGATCGGGCGCATATGAAACCATGGCCGCTCCGGCTTTGCGCGCCGCGGCCAAACCGGCCTCCACCGCGGTGGGATGATGGCGAACGTCGGCATCGGTGAGCAGCAGCCAGGGCGCGCTCGATACTTCGATTCCTCGCGTTACGGCGTAGTTCTTGCCCGTCCAGCCCGCCGGCAGCTCGCCCGGTTCCACCACGCGCAACTGCGGAAGGCGCTCGCGCAGCTCGGCCAGGATGGCGCCGGTGCGGTCGGTGGAGCCGTCGTTGACCACGATGATTTCGAGCGGCACGGTCTGCGCCGCCAAAGACTCCACCGCCGCCGCAATGTTGGCTTCCTCGTTGCGGGCGGGTACAATGGCGCTGACCTGCGGTTCCGGCATCGTTGGAATTGAAGGTCCTCAGGCTGCGGGTTTGTTGCTGAAGCCTGCCATTATAGCCGATTGGTTCCCAGTGTGAAAGACAAGGTCACGCCCGTGGTTCTGCTTCTGGTGGCGCTGTCGCTTTTCCTGGCGCTTGAAGCCCCCGGCCCGCGCTTGGAGTCGCCTCGCCCCCTGGAAGCAGTGCCGGATTTCACTTTTGTGCTCAACGGGCGGGAGCAGAAACTGAGCGACCTCCGCGGCCGCGTGGTGCTGCTCAACTTCTGGGCCACTTGGTGCCCGCCCTGCGTGGATGAAATGCCCTCGCTTGAGCGCCTGCACCAGCGGCTGGGAAACCGCGGCCTGGTGGTGCTCGGCGTCAGCGTGGATGCTGACCCGGCGACCTTTGATACCTTTCTCCGAACGTACAACATTACCTTCCCGAACTACCTCGACCCCGAGCGGCGCATCTCCATGCTCTACGGAACCTTTATGTACCCCGAGACCTACATCATCGATGGAGAGGGCCGCCTGGTGCGCAAGATCATCGGCCCGCTGGAATGGGACGAGCCCCAGGTAGTTGCTCCTCTCGAGAGTCTGCTCCCCAAGACCCCGCCTTCCTCCAGTTGATTCGGCTGGCACTTCCTAGAGCAGCACTTTGCGCAGGCGCAGCGCGTTGCCGATGACCGACACGGAGCTGAAGGTCATGGCGGCCGCGGCAATCATCGGGCTGAGCAGCAATCCGAACAGAGGATAGAGCACGCCGGCGGCGATGGGAACACCCACGGCGTTATAGACAAAAGCGAAAAAGAGATTTTCCCGGATGTTGCGCATGGTGGCGCGACTCAACCGCCGCGCGCGCGCGATGCCCCGCAGGTCTCCTTTCACCAGTGTAATGGCGGCGCTTTCCATGGCCACGTCGGTCCCCGTCCCCATGGCGATGCCCACGTCGGCCTGGGCCAGCGCCGGGGCATCGTTGATGCCGTCGCCCGCCACGGCCACCTTTCGGCCTTCGGCTTGCAGCCGCTGTACCACCTCGCGCTTCTGCGCCGGCAGGACTTCCGGGATCACTTCCTCAATTCCCAGGCGGCGGGCCACGGCCTCGGCGGTGGTGCGGCTGTCGCCGGTCAGCATCACCACGCGCACGCCGTCTTGCTTCAACATTCGCAGCGCTTCGGGCGAGGAGCCTTTGACCGGGTCGGCTACGCCCAGAATGCCGGCCGGTTGGGCGTCCACCACCACGAAGAGGACGGTCTGGCCATCGCGTCGCAACGGCTCGGCCTTCTGCTCGAGCGGCGTCGCCTCCACGCGCAACTCAGCCAGCAGGGCCGAGTTCCCCAAGACCACGCGCCGCCCCTCGATTGTGCCGAGCACTCCTTTGCCCGTCAGGGAGCGGAAGTCTTTGACCTCGGCCAGCGCCAGGCCTTGTTCGTGCGCCGCCGCGACAATCGCCGCGGCCAAGGGATGCTCGCTCGCCCGCTCCAAACTGGCCGCCAGACGCACCAGCTCGGCTTCCCTCCACCCCGCGAGCGGCACCGTAGAAGTCAGGCGCGGCTTCCCCTCAGTCAGCGTTCCGGTCTTGTCCACCACCACGGTGTCAATTTTCTCCAAGGTTTCCAGCGCTTCGGCGTTCTTGATTAGCACGCCGACCGTGGCGCCCCGCCCCGTCCCCACCATGATGGACATCGGCGTAGCCAAGCCGAGCGCACAGGGGCAGGCGATGATCAAAACGGCTACCGCATTCACCAACGCATAGACCATCCGCGGCTCCGGTCCCACCCAGGCCCACACCACAAACGTTATGACGGCGGCTAGAACCACGCCGGGCACGAAGTAGCCGGACACGACATCGACCAGGCGCTGGATGGGCGCGCGGCTGCGCTGCGCTTCCCCCACCAGACGCACGATTTGCGCCAGCAGAGTCTCGCTCCCCACGCGCTCCGCCCGCATCACCAGGCTCCCCGTGCCATTCACGGTTCCGCCCGTGACGCGACTCCCGGACGTTTTCTCGACTGGAATCGGCTCGCCCGTCAGCATGGACTCGTCCACCGAACTGGTGCCTTCCAGCACCACACCGTCCACGGGAATCTTCTCGCCCGGGCGCACGCGCAGCCGATCGCCCACCTGAACGAGCATGAGCGGGACGTCCTCTTCATGGCCGTCATCTCGCAGGCGTCGCGCCGTCTTGGGCGCCAACCCCAGTAGCGCACGCAGGGCGCTCGACGTTTGGCTCCGAGCGCGGAGCTCCAGCACTTGCCCGAGCAGCACCAGCGTGGTAATGACCGCTGCCGCCTCGAAATACACCGCTACGCCGCCACCGTGAGAACGAAACGAATGAGGAAAAAACCCGGGGAACAAAACGGCGGCGACGCTGTAAAAATACGCCGTGCCCGTGCCCAGAGCAATCAGGGTGAACATGTTGAGGCTGCGGTTCACGATAGAGGCCCAGCCGCGCGCGAACAGCGGCCAGCCACCCCACACCACGACTGGCGTCGCCAAGAGGAGTTGAAACCAACTCAACCGTGGCGGCGCAACCGCGTGCTGGAGCGGCTAGCCCGGAAACATCTCCGACATCGCCACCAGCAGAACTGGCGCAGTCAGCGCCAGACTCACCCAGAACCGCTGGCTCATGTCCTCCAGCTCAGGGCTGATCTCCTCCTCGAGCGTCGCGGCCCGCCGCTCCAGCGCCATCCCGCAGATAGGGCAAGCGCCTGGCTGGAAACGCACAATCTCCGGGTGCATCGGGCAGGTATATTCGCCTTGCCTCGCTGAGGCCGACGTCGGTTTTTCCTGCACGGCGCCATTCAAAACCTGAAGGCCGACGGCGGGCGTCAAATATTTTCCCGGCTCGGCGCGAAACTTCTCCAAACAGTTCCGGCTGCAAAAATAGTAAGTGCGACCGCCGTGTTCGTGCCGGCTGGCGGCGCGCTCGGGCACGACTGCCATACCGCACACAGGGTCCCTCACTGCCCGCTCGGTCTTTTCCTCTTTCATGGGCGTCGGCTTAGCATTATAGGATGTTGCCCGCGGAAAAGTTGATGCGCCGCAGAGGCCGAGGTTAGCGTGGAGGAAGCGCGAGTCGTAATCGTCGGCGGGGGCGTGGTAGGCTGCGCCATCGCTGCCGCAGTCTCAAGGCACACACAGGATGTTTTTCTTCTGGAGCAGATGCCCCGCCTCGGCCTGGGTGCCAGCTCGCGCAACAGCGGCGTCATCCATTCGGGGATTTACTATCCCGCGGGGTCGCTCAAAGCCCAGCATTGCGTGGAAGGCAACCGCCTGACCTACGAGTTTTGCGCCGCCCACGACGTGCCTCACCGCCCCACGGGCAAGTTTGTGGTGGCCACCACGCCGGAGGAAGAGGCCCAGCTTCAGGAGCTGCTGGCCCGCGGCCGAGAGAACGGAGTGACGGGCCTCGAGCTAGTCACGGCGGCCGAATTACACCAGCACGAGCCGCACGTCACCGGCCGCGCGGCGCTGCGCGTTCCCACGGCGGGCCTGGTGGACAGCGAAGCGCTGACCAAAGCCTACGCCCGCCTGGCGACAACGCAAGGCGCGCACATCGCTACCAACGCCAAACTCGAAGCCGTGGAGCCGGGACCGGCAGCGGTGCGCCTTCGCACGACCGCCGGCGAGCTTACGACCCGCGTGCTGGTGAACAGCGCCGGATTGTTTGCCGACGAAGTGGCGGCGCTCGTCGGCAATCGCCGCTATCGCATCTATCCGGTGCGGGGCGAATACTGGGAAGCGGTCAAGGCCAAAGCTCATCTCGTCAACGGCCTCGTCTATCCCGCGCCCGACCCGAGCGGCTTGAGTCTGGGCGTGCACTTTACGAAAACGCTCTGGGGCACGCTGCTCATCGGCCCCAATGCCCGCCACATCGCCGACAAGAACGACTACGAGCGCGACCGCGAGCCGCTGGAGCCCTTCTGCACCCGCGCCCGCCGGCTGGTGCCGGAGCTGGCCCCCGAAGATCTACGCCCGTCTTATTCCGGCAATCGCGCCAAACTCGTCCCGCCGGACAAGACGGGCCACGGGGACTTCATCATCACTCGCGACCCGGCCTACTCCAATGTCATCCACT
>CAYTXK010000005.1:14076-28545 GCA_964441645.1 uncultured Acidobacteriota bacterium | reverse complement strand
ATCGAAGCCATGGAAGGCACCGACGCTGCCATCGAGCGCGCCGGGCAGCTCGTCAACGGCCGGCGCCTCGTGGTCGTCAAGGTTTCGAAGCCCAAGCAAGATATGCGCTTTGACGTGCCGGCCGTGGGTCTGCCCACGCTCGAAGCCATGAAGCAAGCGCGGGCGACAGCGCTGGCTCTCGACGCCCGCCGCACGCTCATTTTCGACCGCGAGGAGTTCATCCGTCGCGCCGACCAGTACCAGATTGCGGTCATCGCCTGCGAGCCCGAGCCGGCGGAGGCGAGGAGCTAGCGAGCATCGTGACCGACAAGACTAAAGTCGCGGTGGTGGGCGTGGGCGACTTCGGCCGCCAGCACGCCCGCGTCTATCGCAGCCTGGAGAACACCGAGCTGGTCGGCGTCTTTGATCTCGACCCCGAGCGCGCTCGCGCCGTGGCGCAGGAATTCTCGACGCGCGCCTTTGATTCTTTGGATGCCTTGGCTGCCACCGCGCAGGCCGCGAGTGTGGCTGTGCCCACGCGCGAACACGCCCGCGTCGCCCGCGAGCTCGTCGAGCGCGGCCTCGACGTTCTGGTCGAAAAACCCATCGCCGCCTCTCTGGCCGAAGCTGATGCGCTCATCGAGGCCGCCGAGTGCGCCGGTCGCATCCTACAGGTGGGCCACACCGAGCGCTTCAATCCGGCGGTGGCGGCCGCAGCGCGTATCGTAACCCAGCCGCTGTTCTTCGAAGTCCACCGGCTGGGGGTTTTCTCCGGGCGCAGCGTGGATGTGGACGTCGTCTTCGACCTGATGATTCATGACCTCGACATCATCCTGAGCTTCGTGCCCGCCGCCGTTGAACAAGTGCATGCCGTCGGCATTCCCATCCTCAGCCCCAAGGTGGACATCGCCAGCGTGCGCCTGGAGTTCGCCAACGGCTGCGTCGCCAACCTCACCGCCAGCCGGGTCAGCACCGACAAAGTCCGCAAGCTGCGCTTCTTCCAACCCAACGCCTACGTCTCCATTGATTACACGCGCCGCGACGTGCTGGTGATCAGTGTAAACCCGCAGGTGGCTGCCGCTGCCCTCGCCGCCGGAGGGGAGCCCACCGCCGCTTTGCCCGGTCTCGAAATCCGCAAGCTGGAAACCGAAGCCGAAGAGCCGCTGCACGCCGAGCTGCGCGCCTTTCTCCGCGCCGTCGAAACTCGCCAGCCAGGGCCCGCGAACGGCAGAGAAGCGCGCCGCGCCCTCGAGCTCGCCGAGCGCGTCGCCGCCGGCATCGCCGCGCATGCCCGCAAGCTTTCCACCACCCTGGCGGCTACCGGAGTCGAGCGCTAGCACGTCCAAAGGTTATGACCGACGAACCCCGCCCGCGCTTGACCGTGAATTGGGAAGAAGGCCCCATCCGCGCCCGCACGCGCGAATCGGCCCTCGCCGCCGGCGTGCTTCACCTCGCCCTGCTGGTGATGGTCCTCTTGAGCCCGCAGCTCCTCACTGGAGGCCGCCTGGTCGCCGCCGAACTGCCCACGCAGCGGCCTGACTTGACTGTCCTCTACTTGCCCAATGAATCCCTTCCGATTCCCACGCCGCAAACCCCATCCGATCTGACTGAAGAGGAGCGCAAGCGCGCCGCCATTCGCTCCCCCCTCACGCTCGATCCGCGCGAGCTCGAGCGCTCGTTGCCCAAGCCACAGCCCGTGCCACTCACCCTGCCCTCGCTTACTATGCCGCCCAGCACTCCGCCAGCGGCCAGCGAGCGCCCCTCGAACCCGGCCCAACAAGACTCTGCGCCGCTATCCTCCGGCACAGAGATTGCCCGCTTGGAAGATCTGCCGAAGCCGCAGCGTAATCCGGGCTCTGGGCTAGAGCTGCCGTTAAAGAGCCCCGGCCGCGCCATTGAGGAATCGCTGCGCCAGAGCCAGGGCCAGAGCGGCGGGCCGGGCGGCGCCGGCAGCGGCGTCGAAGGTCCCTTCCAGCCCAACCTCAATACTCCCTTTCCCGTCATTCTGTCCGATACGCGCGGGGTGGACTTCGGGCCCTACCTGGTTCGACTCCTGCGCGAGGTGCGCCGCAGCTGGTACGCGGTGATTCCCGAGTCGGCCCGCCTGGGCGAGAAGGGCAAGGCCGTGATCGTCTTCACCATCAACAAAGATGGCTCCGTGCCCCTCGGCCAGCCCACGCTGGTCTATTCTTCCGGCCGCTCCCACCTCGACCGGCCCGCCCAGGCCTCCATCCGCGCCTCGCAGCCTTTTCCGCCCTTGCCGGCGGAATTCACCGGGCCCAACATTACTTTGCAGTTCACCTTCCTTTACAATCTCCCTCTTGACTACACCGGCCCCTAGCCACCTCTGTTGTTACGAGGTTTTGGTAGGGCGGGGCTTTAGCCCCGCCGAAAAACATGGCGCGCAGCGCCTTCCTCACTGCCGTAGGCGGTCGCGCAGGTCGATAGACCGCAGCGACATTCTCTATGAAGCTCGATAGGACGCAATTGGCGGGCATGCTGGTTCTCCTCGGCCTTCTCCTGCTCGCCACCCTGATTCGTTATTGGAAGGTTATTTTCCCGTGACCCCGTTCGAGCCTGTGGATAGACGCGCGTCCGTTGACACGGCAAAGCCGAGTGACCTTCAGGCTCGAACGGGGCGTGACCGCCCGTTGGTCGTTATTGTCGGGCCAACCGCCAGCGGCAAATCAGCCCTGGGCGCGTATCTCGCGCAGGAATTGGGCGGCGAAGTCTTGGTCTGCGACTCCGCCCAGGTCTACCGCCACTTTGACATCGGCACCGGAAAAGTCAGCGCGGAGCTGCGTGCTCGCGTGCCGCATCATCTGCTCGACCTCTGCGAGCCCGCCGAAGAATTTACCGCCGGCGACTTCCAGCGCCGCGCCCGTTCCGTGCTGGAAGAAGTCAGCGCCCGCAGCCGTCTGCCCATCGTCACCGCCGGCACCGGGCTTTACCTGCGCGCCTTACTCGAAGGGCTCTCGCCGCTCCCGCCCCGCTCGCCCGAGCTGCGCGCCCGCTTGCAGGCCGAGGCTGAAGAAAAGGGCGGGGAATACCTGCACCGGATGCTGGCGCGGCTGGATACGGGGTCCGCGCGCGAGATTGCCCCCCGCGATGTTCCCAAGTTGGTGCGCGCGCTCGAAGTCTACTTTCTGGCGCGGCAGCCGCGCACCGAGTTGTTCCGTGCCGGGCGCGACCCGCTCCACGGCTACGCGGTCACGAAGCTCGGTCTCGCGCCCGACCGCCCGCTCCTCTACGACCGCATCGTAGCCCGCGTCGAAGCGATGCTCGACGCCGGCTGGCTCGAGGAAGTCCGCCGCCTCTGCCAGGGCTTCCCCGACTCGGCCAAGCCCTTCGGCTTTCTCGGCTACCGGCAGCTTGTAGCCCACCTGCGCGGCGAGCTTTCGCTTCACGACGCGGTCAAGCAGATCAAGCACGAAACCCGCCAGTACGCCAAGCGCCAAATCACCTGGTTCCGCAAAGAACCCGCCGTTCACTGGCTCCCCGGCTTCGGCGACGCCCCGCGCCTCCAGTCCGACGCCCTCGCCCGCCTCCGCGCAGTTTTTTCCCCCGCCTGATTTGGTAGGGCAGCCATTCTTGTCTGCCCTGGTAGTGGCGACGAAGCTGTAGTTTAGCTTCGTCGCTGGCCTTCGCCTCTCCGTTCCCGCGGCGTCCTCCGCTTGCGACTATAATGAAGGAGCCATGAAAACTGTTCGTCCGACGACCGCGGTGGAGCGGGCCCTGCTGGTGGGAACTCGGTTCACCGCCTCCCGAAGCTTCGGGAGCAGCAATCAGGAAACGCTCGCCGAATTGGACGCCCTGGCCCGCAGCGCCGGCGCCCAGGTGGTCGGAACTCTCGAGCAGCGCCGCGACCGCCCCGACCCGGCCACCCTCATTGGCAGCGGCAAGGCCGAAGAGCTGCACCGTGAGGCCGAAACGCGCCGCGCCTCGCTCATCATCTTTGACCACGAACTCTCGCCCACCCAGCTCCGCAACCTCACGCTAGCCGAAAGCGGCACGCGGGTGATTGACCGCACCCAGCTCATCCTCGACATCTTCGCCCGGCGCGCCCGCACCCGCGAAGGCCAGCTCCAAGTCGAACTGGCGCAGTTGAATTACCTCTTGCCGCGCCTCACCGGCCGCGGCATCGAGCTCTCGCGCCTCGGCGGCGGCATCGGCACCCGCGGCCCGGGCGAGACGCAACTCGAAACCGACCGCCGCCGCATCCGCGGCCGCATCCAGAAGCTGCGCGAGGAAATCGATGCCGTGCGCCGCCGCCGCCGCGAACAGCGGCGCGCGCGTCAGGCCGCCGAGCTCCAGACCATCGCGCTCGTCGGTTACACCAACACCGGCAAGTCCACGCTCTTCAACGCTCTCACCCACGCCGACGTCCCGGTCTCCGCCAAGATGTTCGCCACGCTCGATCCCACGGTGCGCGCCCTCACACTGCCGTCCGAACGCCGTGCGTTGTTGTCCGACACCGTCGGTTTCATCCGCAAGCTGCCCCCCGGATTGGTCGCCGCCTTTCGCGGCACACTCGAGGAGGTCGAGGAAGCGGCGCTGATTCTCCACGTCACCGACATCTCCAGCCCCTCGCACCCCGAACAGGAAACAGAAGTGCGCAAGGTGCTCGCCGAACTGGGTGTTGAGGACACCCCGCGCCTGCTCGTCGGCAACAAAATTGACCTGCTCGCCGACGAGGATCGCCGCGGGTTGAAGAATTCCGCTCGTGTCGTGTTCATTTCTGCCCAGACCGGCGAAGGGTTGGACGAATTACGGCGTCAACTTGACGCTTTGCTGCCCGGCGAACGCCCCGTGCGCGTGAAGTTGCGCTTGACGGCCTCTGACGGCCGCCGCCGCGCCCTCATCCACCGCCGTGGCCGCGTCCTGGCGGAGGAATTCCGCGACGGCAAGGTCCTAATTGAAGCGGAATTGCCCGCTTTTCTGGCCGAAGAGCTGGAAAAATTTACTGTTCGCCGATAACCCGTTACAACGCGTTATAACCCGGAGCGTGCGATGACTGCTCTTTGGCCAGCTGCTTGCAAGACCTCTCCAACTTGCTGCTAGCAAAGGAGTTTTTGCTGTGGAAAAAACTGTGGAAGCTCCGCGCGCCGCAATCTCTGTGATAATCAATCACTTTCGCGCGCCCGCTGCCCCACTGGCACAGACTCGCAGTAAGCCTTGTATTATCAATGTGTTACGAAGATGTCGCCGGGGTCACTCCCCCGGGGGCGGACTAGCTGTGACCAAGGTGGGAGTTCACGGGAAACACGAAGTTTTGCACATTTTGCCTCGGCGTATGAACCGTTTGACACCGTTTGAACGCGGCGAGTATAGTGCTAACGCGGTGGCGTTTGGTAACGTGAGTGAACTGTTCAGCGGGTCGGAATGAACGTCCCCAATAGCCTTACCCTGATTCGCATCTTCTTGGTGCCGCTCCTGGTAGTGGTTTTGCTCACCCGCGGGGAGAATTTCGAGCTGTGGGGCGTAGCCATCTTGCTGGGGGCGGCGCTGACCGACTGGTTGGACGGCTATTTGGCGCGCAAGCGGCGTCAGGTGACGACGCTAGGCGTGCTGCTCGACCCGGTCGCCGACAAAATCCTGATTTGCGCCGCTTTCATCACCCTGGTGGAGCTCGACCTGGCCCCCGCCTGGATGGTGCTGATCATCGTCGGACGCGAGTTGGCGGTGATGGGCCTTCGCGCGGTTGCTACTACGCAGGGATTCTCCATCCCGGTTTCCGATCTGGGCAAGCTGAAGATGGTTTCGCAGGTATTCGCCGCGGCTTTGCTGATTCTGGGCAGCCGCTACGCCGTGCTGAGCGTGGCCGGGGAAGCGGCGCTGTGGTTGGTGGTGGTTTTTGCGCTGGTGAGCGCGGCGCGGTACTTCCTGCAGTTCTGGCGGGGGCTCGACGACCGGGTCAAGCAGCGGCGCCGCGCGCAACTCCTCGTCGTGCCGACCGCTCCCGAAAAACAAGACGTCGCTGCCCCCTGAGTTCCCTCCTCCGCGCCTTCGCAATCCTGTGCAAGGAGAGTGCATGCCACCATAACGATGTGGCTTTCATTGCGTCATTTTTCGGCTACATGCGCTTTTTCTGGTACTCGGTGAGCAGGCTAATGATTTCCGCGTTGCCTTTTTGTTGTGCGATTTGGAGCGCCGTACCCCCCATGAACTTACGGGCATTTACACTGGCGCCCCCTTCCAGCAGGGCTCTCACTACTTCGGTGTGCCCGTTTTCGACCGCCGCCACCAAGGGCTGCTCGCCCCACCGCACCCCTTCCTCTCCCCCGTTGGGATCGGCCCCCTTCTGCAAAAGCATTCTTACGACGTCCATGTGGCCCTTCTCGGCGGCGTGGTAGAGCGCGGTGGTATGCTGGCCAAATCCCACTGTCCCGTCTACAGAGATTCCCGCCTCCAGCAAAGCCTGAACGGCAGCGACCTGCCCTTCTTTGGCGGCGGCAATCAGGATTCCGCTGTGAAGTTCGACCCCGGCTTCGACCAGCAACTTCAACATCTCGATATTGCCGGTCTTGGCCGCAGCACCGGCCGGGCTCTCGCCGTGCCGACTGGCCGTTCTTACGTAGGCCCATTCCATCGCCAGCAATTCTTTGACGCGGGCGGCGTCGCCCTTGTCAATGGCGTCGAACAGGTCCGCACCCCACTGGTCGCAGTCGGCGTCGGCCGGTTCCACCGTGAAGGAGCGCTCTTCGCTCCACCCCTTCCAGGCGCCGGCGACCATGGGGCGCACCTTCCACATCCAGCCCTCGCTGTTCATGATGTAGCTCTTATCGCTGGAGGTGTAGGAAGTGGATCGAATGTCCCTCTGATCAACGACAGGATTCCCGGCAAATTCGTGCTTCACGTAGAGGTGATACCGCTGGGCTCCGGGCACCGGCGCCCAGTGGAATTCCCGAGTCAGGGGCTCCTTGAAATTGGAGCAGCCGTTGTCCATCACGTCTCCCTCGGCGGGGGAAAGGAGTTTCACCGGGCCGCGGGCGACAGGCTTCGCGGCCGCGGCGAATTTCGCCAGCGTCGCCTCGTCCGGTGGCGTGTCACCCTTCCAGGCGACCCACGTGGCACGCGAGCTGCCGCCACAACTCGGCATTCCCGGCGGACCGGGGACGGGATGCAACTCCATTCCCACCGTTCCCTGCGCGATGGTTGCGGTGGTGAACTTTCCGTTCACGGTCAGCGAAACACCACCCGGGCCACCGTGCACGCTGAAGGAGAATACATCGCCCGTAAGGGCAAGGTTTATGGTTGTGGTGGTCGTTGACGTGGAGGAGCAGCCTGCGCCCCCAAAACGGCCTCCCGCCTCGAAGGTGGTGATGCGCCCCTTCTCGACGATGAACTGGAGCGTTTGGCCCTGACTGGTCTTCCCGTTCCAGGTGCCGTCAAATGAGTTGCGCCGCGGCGCGGGGGCTTTCTTCGCCGGCGCCTGCGAGGGTGGCGCGGTGGGAGCCTTTTGCGGCGATTGTGCCTGCGTCGTTTTTTGCGTGGGCGGCGCCTTGGCCTGCTGCGCCTGCGCAGCGAATGAAACGGCAAAGCTGAACAAGATGACCGACAGGAGAAAAGCGAAGCCTTTCATGACGTCCTCCCCGTCCACTCCCACAATGAAAACCATGAGCTTGTCGCAGGTCCGGCGATGGGGCATAACCTAGCACTTTTCGCCGACGGGTGTGAAGCGGTACTACCCGTCCTGCCGGTCGGAGTGCGGGCACCCTTCGGGCCCGAAGATTCGGGGCTCAGGGCAGGCAAGCTCCTCCCCTACACAAAAGGCGAGGAGGCGGGAAGGGAGGGCGCAAGGCCCTCCCCTACATGGCATTCAGAGAGGGCGGCAAGGCATAAAGCCTTGCCCTACCCAGACAAGAAAGAAGAAAAGCAGGTTCCTCGCCGCCAATGGCGCGCCAGGGCTCGGAATGACAAAGGGGAAAAGCACATTCTTCGCTTCGCTCAGAATGACAGAAAGGCCAAGGCCCGCCCCTACACAGCCGGGGAAATGCAGATCCCTCGCTCCGCTCGGGATGACAGAAGGAGTATGGCGGTTTATTGGCGGAGGACGAAGTGGGCGCGGCGGTTCAGGCGCCGGCACTCCTCGCGGCGCGACTCCTTGCAGAAGGGCCGCGACCTGCCGAGGCTGACGGTGTCGAGCTGGGCGGCGTTCACTCCCATTGATACCAAGGTATCTTTGGTCATCTGGGCCCGGCGGACGCCCAGGGCCATGTTGTATGCGTCCGAGCCGAACTCATCGCAGTGTCCCTCGATCAGCACCCGCGCCGAGGGGTTGGCTTGCAGGAAGGCGGCGGCGCGCTTCAGGATGGCGAGAGACTCGTCGGTGATGTCCGATTTGTCGAACTCAAAGAAGATGTCCTGCACATTCTGATTGAACATCTCTTGCAGCGACGGGCCAGCCGGGGCCGGAGCCGGGGCCGGAGGCGGCGGAGGCGGCTGCACCACAGTCAGCGTAGCGGCGGCCTGCGCTTCTCCGCCCGGACCGCGCACCATCAGCGTGTAGGTGGTGGTCTGAGCCGGACTGACGTTCACACTGCCGGTACGGCTGGTCACCGGGCCGATGCCCGGGCTGATTTCGCGCGTCTGAGCGAGGCGCGTCCCCCAGCTCAGGGTGGCGGTGGCGCCGCGCATGATGGTCGCCGGTACGACGGTCAGTGTGGCCAGGGGCGCGGCCGGCGGCTCCAGCTCAACAAAATCTCCCGCATGAATCTCGATCAGGCTTTCGGTGATGATGGCGGTGGAAGAATTCTCGCTCACGCGGACGACGAGCGCTTCTCCCAGAACCTCGCGCGGCAAGTCTTCGAAATAGCGGGAGGAAAAGCTGCTCAGGTGCTCGCGCAGCGGGGGAATGTCAGCCCCCTCGGGAATACCCCGATAGCGCTCCCAGTGGCCCAGACGCATGCCGTAGCTGCCGGCGAAATTGGTGCCGGTGCCGGCGCGGTAGGCACGGATATAGTCTCCGACCTTGACCCCCTGGCTGGAACCGAGGGCAGCGTAGAGGACATCCCCTTGCCCCATGGCATAGGCGAAATCCTTGCCGGGCATGATTAGGCCGCTGGCCAGGCCGCTGGGGGGGGCAAAACGGTCAAAGTTGCTGGAGGGCTTGTATTCGGGAGCGGGCCGTTCCTCCATCGGAACCAAGTAATCGCCCTCCCCTACGGCGTCGCAAGCATGGGTAACCTGCGCGGTCGAGGTCGTCCCGTAGACGTATTTCACTTCGAGTTGCCCGACGTCCTGGTAGTACTGGCCGATGTACTCCTTCTCGTACCAGGCCTTTTTGAATTCCTTGGTCATGTGGTGCTCTTTGGGGAAGGCGTCCACCTCGGGCGAGGAGTTGTTGTCGACGGGACGCACGATCATGTAGCGCGTGCCCACACCCATCCCTCCGTTGCTCCCCTTGTTGAGGTAGACGTAATCGTTGTCCGAGTACATGACCCGGCCGACGGCATCTAGTCCGCCAATGATGCGCAGGTCGGAGCCGATGCGCGGGCTCAGGAAGCCGGAGCAGTAGACGTCCTTGGGATTGGCCTGCTCGGGGGCGCGGTAGCCCTGGGCGAGCCCCGGAAGAGCGGCCGCCGCCACCAGCAGTAGACTTACGAGCACCATCGTTGCCAGCCTTTTCATACCCAGTTGTCCTCGGTTAAGAAATATATAGTCCGACAGCGCTGTCTGCCTGCCGAAGCTAGCAAAGCCCATGCAGCATTGTCAAGCCAAAACACGCGGAAACCTCCGCAGGGCTTGTTTTTCAGCCTGTTTTCTCGGCTGTGGGCCCCTGACGGGCCGCTGGCTTTACAGCCCCCGGGGCGTGTGTTAGAAACGCCTTTTTCGACAGCGAGGAGTTCTCTCCGTGTCCCGTGCCTTTCCCGATTCTGTGGCGTTGGTGATCGCCGAGCCCACGCCGGCGCGGTTTGCGCAAGCCCTGGCGAGAGCCGCGAAGCAGGCCCGCGTGGTCGAGCTGCGCCTGGACGCATTGGGGACGGTAGCCAACAGTGTGCGCCTGCTGGAGCATGTAGCCCGGCACTACCGGGGCCGCCGGCAGCCGCTCACCCTCATCGCTACCTGCCGTTCGCACTCCCAGGGCGGGGGTTTTCCGGACAGTCCTTCAGCACAACTGGCGGTGCTGGAGCTTGCCGCTCGCGCCGGCTGCCAGTGGGTGGACGTTGACGCCCCTACGCTCGAGGCCTTTCCGCCGGGCCTGCGCAAAGCCGTGCTGCCGCCGGCCCGCCGCATTATCTCGCTGCACGATTTCGAGCGCACCCCCAGCGCCGCCGGCCTTGAGAAGCTGTTTCAGCGCCTGGCGCAGCTGGCCCCGCCGCCGGCGGGGCTGGGCGGGCATCTGGTCAAAATCGCGGTCACGGCGCGCTCCCCGCGCGATAACGTCGCCTTACTCGCCCTGGCTGGCCGCCACCGGCGCCGCGTGATTGCGGTCAGTATGGGCACCGCCGGCATCCCGGCCCGCGTCCTGGCTTTGCGCGCGGGCAGCGCGCTGGCCTACGCCGCGCCCGACCGCGGCCCCCGGAGCGCCCCCGGACAACTCCGCTGGACCGAGTTGCGCGGCCTTTACCGCGCTCCGCACTTGACCGCGCGCACTCGCGTCTACGGCGTCATCGGCCAACCCATCGCGCACTCGCTTTCTCCCGCCCTGCACAACGCCGCCTTCATCGCTGCCGGGCTGGACGCCGTCTACCTGCCTTTTGAAGTGGCTCGCCTGGGCGACTTCCTCACCTGCCTCGGCGGGCTCGGTGTCTCGGGGTTCAGCGTGACGCATCCCCACAAAGAAACCATTCTCCGCCATCTCGATGGCATCGATCCGCTGGCGGAAATGATTGGCGCCGTGAATACGGTGGTGGTGCGCGGGCGGGGCCGTCTTTACGGCTACAACACCGACTACGTGGGTGTGCTGCGCACGCTGCAGCGTTTCGTGCGACTGGAGCGGAGCCGCGTACTGCTGGTGGGAGCCGGGGGCGCGGCGCGTGCGGTGGCTTTTGCCCTGGCCACGGCCGGCGCTTTTGTCAGCGTCACGGCACGGCGCCCGGCCGCGGCTCACGAGCTGGCGCGCGCGGTCAGCGGGGAAGCGGTTCCCCGAGCAGCGCTGCGCCGCCGGCGGTTCGACGCCATCGTCAACTGTACCCCGGTGGGGCAGGCGCCCGACGTGGCTGCCGCACCGCTCAAGCCCGCAGAGCTGAACGCCCGCGTGTTGCTTGACCTCGTCTACCGGCCGCGCGTGACGGCGCTGCTGCGGGCCGCGCGCCGCCGCGGTCTGCGGACGATTCCCGGCTGGCGGATGCTGGTGGAGCAGGGGGCGGCCCAGTACGAAATCTGGACCGGCCTGCGGGCGCCGCTTGAGGTGATGCGCCGCGCCGTCCTCCGCAGCCTGGCGCAGAGCGAGCCATGATCGTTCCCGACTTTTCGACTTTCTCGCGCCTGGCCCGCCGGGGCAACGTGATTCCCATCACCCGCCGCATCACCGCTGACCTGCTGACGCCGGTGGCGGCCTACTTGCGCCTGGCGCGGCCGGGGCAGGCCTCGTTTCTTTTTGAAAGCGTCGAAGGCGGCGAGAAAATCGCCCGCTACAGCTTCTTGGGGGTGGAGGCGGAGCGGCGGCTAGTGTATCGCGACGGCGTAGCGGAAATAACCGATGGGAACCGACGCGAGCGCCGCACCGCCAATCTCTTCGACGAGCTGCGCCGCCTGACGCGGCCGTACCGCCCGGTCGCCTGGCCAGGCCTGCCGCCCTGTGGGCTATTTCGCTTACGACGTAGCGCGGCTGCTGGAGCGCCTGCCTGACCGCACCCGCGATGACCTCGAGCTCCCCGACGCGCAGTTGCTCTTTTTCTCGCGGCTGCTGGCTTTCGACCACGCGCGCCACCAGGTCATCCTCATCGCTAATGTTTTTCCGGACGGAAGCAGGAACCTGCGGCGGCAGTACCAGCGCGCGATCGCCGACCTCGAAGCCATGGCGCTGAATCTCGAGCGGCCGCTGCCACAGCGCAAAGCTCGTCGGGCTGCGAGCCAGCGGCGTTTGGCAGTGACTTCGAACTTCGAGCGCAGCGACTACCTGGCCGCGGTGCGCCGGGCCCAGCGGCATATCCGCGCCGGCGACATCTATCAGGTGGTGCTGTCGCAGCGCTTTCGTGCCCGGGTGCGCAGCGACGCTTTATCGATTTACCGCGCGCTGCGCGTGGTCAACCCTTCGCCCTATATGTATCTTCTCGATCTGGGTGACCTGCAAGTGGTGGGCTCCTCGCCCGAGATGCTGGTAAAGGTGCAGGGGCGCGAGACGTTTTATCGCCCGATTGCCGGCACGCGGCCGCGCGGCCGGAGTGAAGAAGAAGACAAGCGGCTCGAGCAGCAGCTCCGCCAGTCGGCCAAGGAGCGCGCCGAGCACATCATGCTGGTTGACCTGGGGCGCAACGACCTGGGGCGCGTCTGCGAGTACGGCTCGGTGCGCGTCGAAGAGCTGCTGGGGGTGGAGCGCTACTCGCACGTCATGCATTTGGTTTCGAGCCTGCGCGGGCGCCTGCGGCGCGGCGTGGATTGCTTCGAGGCGCTGGCGGCGTGCTTTCCCGCGGGCACGGTGACCGGCGCGCCCAAAGTGCGCGCCATGGAAATCATTGAGGAGCTCGAGCCCACCCGCCGCGGGATTTATGCCGGCTGCGTCGGTTATCTCGATTACTCCGGCAACCTTGACTCCTGCATCGCCATCCGCACGCTGGTGCTCAAGGACGGCGTGGCCTACGTGCAGGCGGGCGGGGGCGTGGTGGCCGATTCGAGGCCCGAGCGCGAGTACGAGGAAACCGTGAACAAAGCGCGCGCTCTCATCGAAGCCCTGCAGTGGGCGGAGAAGGGGCTGGTGTAGCGGCGATGACGTTTCTCCTCGACAACTACGATTCGTTTACTTACAACCTGGCGCAATATCTCGGTAAGCTGGGCGAAAAGGTGCTGGTGCGACGCAACGACCAGGTGACGCTGGCCGAAATCGAGCGGATGGCGCCGGAGCGTATCGTCATCTCGCCCGGCCCCGGCACACCCGACACCGCTGGGCTGACGCTTGATGTCATTAAGCGTTTTGCGGGGCGCCTGCCGATTCTGGGCGTTTGCCTCGGCCATCAGGCTATCGGGCAGGCGTTTGGCGGGAAGGTGGTTGCTGCGCCGACGTTGATGCACGGCAAGACCAGCGCCATCCTGCACGACGGGCGCACGGTTTTTCGCGGCTTGCCGCAGCGCTTCGCGGCCACGCGCTACCATTCGCTGGTGGTTTCGCGGAAACATTTCCCCCGCAAGGAACTGGAAATTTCGGCGCGCACCGCCGACGGCGTCATCATGGGCCTGCGGCACCGCCGCTACCGCGTCGAAGGGGTGCAGTTCCACCCGGAATCAATTTTGACCGGCGAAGGCAAGCGGCTGCTGGCCAACTTTCTTGAGTTGCGCTAGTGCCGTTCCAACTACTTCCAACTAATGACGCACACTTTACGAACAGAAAATCTCACGTTGGGCTTCGGCTCGGCTTAGACGCAAAAAGTTGGAACGGCACGAGCTCGCGGGCTTTCGAAAACTGGTAGCGCGGGCTGGCCGCAGGCCTACCCGCGGCTTTTCCACGTAGAAGCCGCAGGTAGTTCAGCCCGACGGGCCGGGCCTCACAACCTGCGCTACCACTCAGTGATAGGGCGCCGCGCGAGCCTTGAAAACGTCTGGCAACCTGAGCCCGGGGCAGGGAATCTATGGTAGTGACCAGTCTTGACACTGCGGCCTGGGTGTGTCACGGTGAAAAGGCAGGCCAAAGGAAAATCTATCGGGACATAATCTCAGGAGGGAGTCTCTATGGTAAAGCGTCTGATTTTCGCGGTACTTGTCCTTGTTCTCGTTGCCGGCATCAGCCTGGCCGGGGAAAAGGAGAAGTCGGGCAAGGAGTTCATCGGCTGGGTCAGTGACACTCATTGCGCGGCCAAAGGCGATAAGGGTGCCAATGACAAGCACGGCGGCTGCGCGACATCCTGCGTAAAGAACCGGGGAGCGAAGTATGCTCTCGTGACCCCGTCTGATGGCAAGGTCTACACCCTGGATCCGCAGGACACGGTCGCTGCGCATGCCGGCCATCACGTCAAGGTGACGGGCAGCGTGGAGGGCGACACTCTGAAAGTAGAGGCGATCGAGATGACGGGCGAGCAGAAGGGCGAGGAAAAGAAGCCGAACCAGTAAGAGAACTAACCTCGCAGGACCAACTTTGATGGGCAGGGCGTGAGCCCTGCCCATCTTTTTTTGTCATTCTGAGCGAAGCGAAGAATCTCAATCCCGCGCACAAGGCAACGCTGAGATTCTTCGGCCGTTCGGGCCTCAGAATGACAGCAAGAAGAGGGGCGCAGGGGTATTTGACTCCTGTGGTATTCTGATTTCCCTGGGAGGGTAGAAACCCAACATGGCCTTGGTTCCCATCAAAACCTCGGTTGGCACAGGCTACTGCGACTGCATCTGCGGCTGCTACGA